>QKFI01000437.1 GCA_003251455.1 Tolumonas sp. | reverse complement strand
CGGCTGGCAGGGATGCTGCCAGCCAGGATTGTCTGCCAATTCAAGGAATTACTGCTATGACTAACAGAACTCGTGAAGAGAATCTGGCGTTAATTCAGGAAGTGCTCGAAGCGTATCCAGAAAAAGCGCGTAAGGATCGTAAAAAACACCTGACTGTAAATGACCAGTCGCTGGAAAAAGCCAGCAAATGTATTACTTCAAACCGTAAGTCTCTGCCAGGTGTGATGACCATCCGTGGTTGTGCTTATGCAGGGTCAAAAGGGGTAGTATTCGGCCCAATCAAAGACATGATCCACTTATCTCATGGTCCTGTTGGTTGTGGTCAATACTCTCGTGCTGGTCGTCGTAACTATTACACTGGTGTGACTGGTGTGAACAGCTTCGGCACCATGAACTTTACTTCTGATTTCCAAGAAAAAGATATCGTTTTCGGTGGTGATAAAAAACTGGCGAAAATCATTGAAGAAATGGAAATGCTGTTCCCGTTATCAAAAGGTATCACCGTTCAGTCTGAATGTCCGGTTGGTCTGATTGGTGACGATATTGAAGCGGTTTCTAAACAAGCGAAAGAAAAAATTGGCAAATCAGTTGTGCCTGTACGCTGTGAAGGCTTCCGCGGTGTGTCTCAGTCTTTAGGTCACCACATTGCGAACGACGTGGTTCGTGACTGGATCTTAGGTAACCGTGATGAGCAAGAATTCGAAGGTACTCCTTACGATGTAGCAATCATCGGTGACTATAACATCGGCGGTGACGCTTGGTCTTCTCGCATCCTGTTAGAAGAAATCGGTCTGCGTGTTGTAGCTCAGTGGTCTGGTGACGGTACCCTGGCTGAAATGGAAAACACACCGAAAGTGAAAATGAACCTGGTGCACTGCTACCGTTCAATGAACTACATCTCTCGTCATATGGAAGAGAAGTACAACATCCCTTGGATGGAATACAACTTCTTTGGTCCAACCAAAATTGCCGAGTCTCTGCGTAAAATTGCTGCTCAATTTGATGAAACCATTCAGAAAAACGCAGAAGCAGTTATTGCTAAATACGAAGCTCAGACTAAAGCGGTTATCGAAAAATACCGTCCTCGTCTGGAAGGCAAAAAAGTCATGCTGTACGTCGGTGGTCTGCGTCCACGTCACGTGATCGGTGCATATGAAGACTTGGGTATGGAAATCGTTGGTGCTGGTTATGAGTTCGCGCATAACGATGACTACGACCGTACTATCAAAGAAGTACCTGAAGCAACACTGTTGTTCGATGACGTAACTGGCTATGAATTAGAAGAGTTCGTGAAAGCAGTGAAACCTGACCTGGTTGGTTCTGGTATCAAAGAAAAATTCATCTTCCAGAAAATGGGTATCCCATTCCGTCAGATGCACTCTTGGGACTACTCAGGCCCTTACCACGGCTACGATGGATTCGCGATTTTCGCACGTGACATGGATATGACACTGAACAACCCATGCTGGTCAAATCAGACTGCGCCATGGAAGAAAAGCGCTTAATTGACCCCGGTTGTTGTTCTATAAACCCGTTAGTTCACAGATGAGTGACGCGGGAAGGAGAATGTTATGAGTCAGACTATTGATAATATCAAATCCTGTTATCCGCTGTTTGAACAGGATGAGTACCAAAGCTTATTCAAAAACAAAAATGCTAATTTTGAAGAAGCTCACGAAGCGGAAAAAGTACGTGAAGTTTTCGAGTGGACTACCACTGAAGAATACAAAGACCTGAACTTCAAACGTGAAGCGCTGACCATTGATCCTGCGAAGGCTTGTCAGCCACTGGGTGCAGTATTGTGCTCACTGGGTTTTGAGAAAACACTGCCTTACGTGCATGGCTCACAAGGTTGTGTTGCTTACTTCCGTACTTACTTTAACCGTCATTTCCGCGAGCCAGTTGCATGTGTTTCTGACTCTATGACCGAAGATGCTGCTGTATTCGGTGGTCACGCGAACATGAACGATGGTCTGCAGAACGCTCTGGCGCTCTACAAACCAGAAATGATCGCTGTTTCTACCACTTGTATGGCTGAAGTTATCGGTGACGACTTACAGGCGTTCACTAATAACGCGAAAAAAGACGGTTATGTACCAAAAGAATTCCCTGTGCCATATGCGCATACCCCAAGCTTCGTGGGTAGCCATATCACTGGTTGGGACAACATGTTCGAAGGTTTTGCGAACACATTCACTTCTGAAGGTGATTACACCGTTGGTAGTAATGGCAAACTGAACATTGTGACTGGTTTTGAAACTTATCTGGGTAACTACCGCGTTCTGAAACGCATGATGACAGAAATGGGTGTGCCATTCTCTATGCTGTCTGACCCTTCAGAAGTATTAGACACCCCATCTGACGGTGAATACCGCATGTATGCTGGTGGTACAACTCAGGCTGAGATGAAAGATGCGCCAAACGCAATCGATACTCTGATGCTGCAACCATGGCACTTAGTGAAAACTAAGAAAGTGGTTAAAGAGAAATGGGGCCAGCCAGCTACTGAACTGAAATACCCAATGGGTCTGGAATGGACCGATGAATTCCTGATGAAAGTATCAGCGCTGACTGGTAAAGAAATCCCAGCATCTCTGGAACTGGAACGTGGCCGTCTGGTTGACATGATCACTGACTCTCATACTTGGTTACACGGTAAGAAATTCGGTGTTTACGGCGACCCTGACTTTGTTGAAGGTCTGGTGAAATTCCTGCTCGAACTGGGCTGTGAACCAACTGTGATCCTGTGCAACAACGGCAGCAAAAAATGGAAGAAAGCTATCGAGAAAATGCTGGCTGACTCTCCATACGGTCAAGGTGGCGAAGTTTATGTTGGTAACGACCTGTGGCACTTCCGTTCACTGATGTTCACTAACAAACCAGACTTCATGATCGGTAACTCATACGGTAAGTTCATTCAACGTGACACCCTGGCTAAAGGTAAAGCGTTCGAAGTACCACTGATCCGTTTAGGTTTCCCAATCTTCGATCGTCACCATCTGCATCGCATGACCACTCTGGGTTACGAAGGTGCGATGTACATGCTGACTACACTGGTGAATGCTGTGATGGAAAAACTGGACAGCGAAACCATGGAGCTGGGCAAAACCGATTACAACTTCGACCTGGTTCGTTAATCGTTGTAATACTAAGGGTAGGCAGGATGCCTACTCTTATTCAAAGCCCGGATCCGTTCTTGCAACGATCCGGGCTTATTGTTTTAAAGATTAATAAATTCAATTGATTGCAAAGGGAAGGAGTTGTCGTATGCCTAACATTATGTTCCGCGAGCACGATGATGGTTTGTATTGCTACATCGCAAAACGCGATTTGGAAGCGAAAGTTCAACAGCTTCAGTTTGATGCTGATGACAACTGGGGCGGTCGTGTTGAATTGGACAACGGCGAAGCATATTTCTTGGCTCCTCAGGAAAAACCTTCATTACCGATCACGCTGCGCTTAAAACGCGCTGGTGAAGACGATTAGATCGGATAGCAGGAGGCTTAAAATGAAAAATCTGTTAGAAAGCCAGGTGTACTGGCGACTCATCGCATTAGCGCAAGCAGTCCCTGAAGTAGAACAAGGCGTACTGTTTGACTGGATCAGTGGCGCGCTGAATGGCCCGCTGAGTACCGCCCAGATGGAAAAGCTGACGGTAGACGCATTAAAAGCCTCTGCGCCGGCAGATCTTGCAGGTTTCAGTGACGCCCGTTGGCAGGTGTTACTGGAGTGTCTGCAGGGTAATTTGCCGGTACATCTCGATCCGAAACCTGTTGTTCAGGATGTGCAGGATGCATTACGTGTTGCGTTCTGTTCAAACGATGGCCTGCATGTGAATGGCCATTTTGGAAATTGCCACTTGTTCTTCATTTATCAAGTCACAAATGATGTATCTCAGCTGATCGATATTCGTCATTTTGTCGAAGATGAAGAACAGGAAGATAACGAAACCCGTGCGCGTTTATTACATAGTTGCCATCTGTTGTTCTGTGAAGCAATTGGTGGTCCTGCTGCGGCTCGTGTGATTCGTCATGGCATCCATCCTGTCAAAATCAAGAAAGATAACCGGATCGATACACAATTAGACTCGCTGAAAACCCTGATGCAGGGACAGCTGCCACCTTGGTTGGCAAAAGTATTAGGTCGTAAAGACGATCTGGGCAAACGTTTTAACAACGAATTGTCCGAGCTGGAATAAGCGTTCTGCTTATTCCTTTTTACCGGGTAATCCATGCTATCACTCTTGCGGATTTGGCTGGGGGGTGAAATCCGCAGGGGTGATAGCTTCCTGATGTCACATTTGTTGTGATTGTGACAATAACGACACTAGATAAATCAATCAGTTACAGTTGGACTGCTCCTTGCACCACATGGGAGCTCGCGCACATTTCAGGAGGGAGCGATGAAAGGCAACGAAATAGCGGCATTAATGGATGAGCCTGCATGTGGCCATAACAGTAAAGCCAAATCCGGCTGTAGTGCGCCAAAACCAGGAGCAACAGCAGGTGGTTGTGCATTTGATGGCGCACAAATCACCCTGTTACCAATTGCTGATGTAGCGCATCTGGTTCATGGTCCGATTGGTTGTACAGGAAGTTCGTGGGATAACCGTGGTGCCCGGAGTTCTGGTCCGGCTTTATACCGTCTTGGATTTACAACCGACCTGAATGAACAAGACGTCATTATGGGACGTGGTGAACGTCGTCTATATCACTCAGTAAAACATATTGCTGACCGTTATAAGCCTGCAGCCGTGTTTGTCTACAACACCTGTGTGCCTGCAATGGAAGGCGATGACATTGTTGCTATCTGTAAAGCGGCAGAAACCAAGGTTGGCATTCCGGTGATCCCGGTGGATGCAGCTGGTTTTTATGGTAGCAAAAACCTCGGTAACCGCATGGCAGGTGAAGTCATGATTGACCGCGTGATCGGAACTGCAGAGCCTGCACCATGGCCGGAAGATCATCCGATTTCTTCAGAGCGTGGTCATGATATCGCCTTAGTTGGTGAATTTAACATTGCTGGTGAATTCTGGAACGTTCAACCCTTATTGGATGAATTAGGTGTTCGCGTTCTATGCACACTCTCCGGCGATGCCCGTTTCCATGAAGTGCAAACCATTCATCGTGCTGAACTGAACATGCTGGTTTGTTCACGCGCACTGATCAACGTTGCACGTAAATTGGAAAAGAAATACGGCACACCTTGGTTTGAAGGCAGCTTTTATGGTGTCAGTGATACCTCAAAATCACTGATGACGATTGCCGAAATGATTGGTGATCCGGATTTAATTGCAAGAACGAAAGAACTGGTTGCACGCAAAGAAGCTGAAACAGAAGCGCAACTGGCGCCATTCCGTAGCCGTTTACAGGGCAAACGTGTCTTGTTGTATACCGGTGGTGTGAAGTCCTGGTCTGTAGTTGCTGCATTACAAGACTTAGGCATGGAAGTTGTTGCAACTGGTACCCGTAAATCGACGGAAGAAGATAAAGCCCGTATCCGTGAACTGATGGGTGACAACGCCCTGATGATTGAAGATGGCAACGCAAGAAATCTGCTGGATACAGCCTATCAGTATCGCGCAGATCTGATGATTGCTGGTGGCCGAAACATGTTTACTGCTTATAAAGCACGACTGCCATTCCTGGATATCAACCAGGAACGTGAACACGCTTATGCCGGTTATGAAGGCATGGTTGAACTAGCGCGTCAAATCTCTTGTTCACTGGAAAGCCCAATCTGGGCACAAGTGAAACAACGCGCACCGTGGCAGTAAGGCAAGGAGACCCCCCTATGGCTCAAGTAATCAAAACACATAAACCTCTGGCGACCCAACCTATTAAAAGCGGTCAACCGCTGGGTGCAATTCTGGCAAGTCTGGGGATTGAACGGTGTATTCCGCTCATTCATGGCGCACAAGGTTGTAGCGCTTTTGCAAAAATATTCTTTATTCAACACTTTAGTGAGCCAATTCCGTTGCAATCAACCGCGATGGATCCAATCACAACGGTGATGGGCTCTGATGACAATGTCATCCAGGCGTTGGCGCATTTGTGTGAAAAAAGTAATCCACGTCTGGTTGTGCTGATGAGTTCTGGTCTTTCTGAAGCGCAAGGTTCTGATATGAATCGAGCACTGAAAGAGTTCCGGAAGCAATATCCAAAATTTGAACGCAATGAAATCGTGACCGTGAATACGCCAGATTTCTACGGCTCACTCGAGAATGGTTACAGCGCACTGGTTGAAAATTTCATTTCACAGCTGGTGCCGGAACAAAAACTGCGCAGCATTCGTAAGAAACGCATCAATCTGCTGTTAAGCCATATGCTGACGCCGGGTGATATTGAGCTGATCCGCCAATATGTCGAAGCTTTCGGCTTACAACCAATTATGGTTCCCGATCTGTCGCATTCAATGGATGGCCATTTGGTGCGTCAGGATTTCCTGTCCGTCAGTCAGGGTGGTACCGACATCAATATGCTGCGTCAGTTAGGGCAGAGCAGCATGACACTGGTTGTTGGTCCATCGATGCAACGTGCAGGGCAATTGTTGAATAGCCGTAGCGGTGTAGAAAGTGTCTATTTCCCGCATTTGATGTCACTGGCTGAAGTTGATCGTTTTATTCATACCCTACAACAAATTTCTGACCGTCAGGTACCAGAATGGATTGAACGTCAGCGTGGTCAGGTTCTGGACACCATGATTGATACGCATACCTGGGTCAATGACACTCGCTTTGCGATTGGTGCAGAAGCAGATCTCTTGGTTGCATGGCTTGCCTTCGCCGAATCAGTCGGTATGAAGCCTGTTTCCGTGGTTGCACCAGTGAACCAGGCATGTCTGACAGGGTTACCGGTTGATAAAGTGCTGATCGGTGATTTGGAAGATTTACAGCAACAGGTTGAAGAAAAAGGCTGTGATTTGCTGTTCGCGAGTTCGCATGGAAGCGTGATATCCGATTTACTGAATTTGCCACTGGTCCGTATCGGCTTCCCGATTTTTGATCGTTTTGGAGAGTTCCGTCGCGTACGTCAAGGCTATGCCGGTATTCGCGATAACTTGTTTGAAATTGCCAATTACCAACAAGCTGCTTGCCATGGCCGCCCTGTTTACCACTCCACATTAAAACAGCCTTATGCCGAACCTTGTATTGAGGAGGTGCTGCCATGAATCACCTGCAACGACATTTAAAAGTCAGTGATCACCCAGTTGGTCTATTAAAAGTAGCTTTCGCCAGTTCCGATATGAAAACGGTCGATCAGCATTTTGGTTCTTGTCAGAGCCTGTTGGTCTATGGCGTCCAGCATGATGGTTATGAGCTGCTGCAGGCTGCTGAGTTTCAGGTGGTTGATGGTCATGTTGCAGCCAAACTGACGACCCGCATTGACGTGATTCAAGATTGCTTTGCTGTTTATTGCAATGCGGTTGGTGAAGCGGTTTTCCGCCAGTTGATGGCCGCCGGGATCCGCGCGATCCGGGTTGAGCCGGGTACAACGATTTGCAGCTTGATCCAGTCATTACAAGAACAATGGCCACAGCGTGTGCCTCAAAAACAAAAACATACAGAGTCAGCAGAAAGTCTGATCGACACCTTGGAAGAAGCAGGGTGGGACGAGTAAGTACAGGATGTAAAGTTAAAAAAGCTTACTTCAGAGGAGAGAACTATGAGTGGTTTTATCAAGGGGTTAACCCGCGGTGGTGCAGAGTGGACACCTGAGTTTGTGACAGCTGTTGATCCTACAACTTGTATCGGTTGTGGCCGTTGCTACAAAGTTTGTTCACGCGATGTTTTCAATTTGGTCGACAGAGCTGATCTGATTGATGATGACGATTTAGATGATGATGAAGATGATGCAATGATGGTCATGACCGTTGCGAATGCAGATGATTGCATTGGTTGCGGTGCATGTTCACGCGTTTGTCCGAAAAACTGTCATTCACATGCGGCAATGTCTGCATAACAGCGTCCTTTGCAATCTTGGGTGGTAACACCCGACTGCGTTTTCGCCCGGTTTTCACCGGGCTTTTTTATGTATTGCATCATCCGTTTTGTGCTCCTAACCACGCCTTGATGCCATCCGCAGCCACGACGCCACTGGCAAAACAACCAGTCAGCAGATATCCACCTGTCGGTGCTTCCCAGTCGAGCATTTCTCCTGCACAGAAGACGCCTGGAAGTTTTTTTAACATCAGCTGCTCGGTAAGTTCTGAAAAACAGATCCCGCCAGCAGTACTGATGACTTCTTCCATCGGTGTCGTGCGAAGGAGAGATAAAGGTAATGCTTTGATTGCCGCAGCTAAGGTATTCGGATTTAGAAAGTCTGCCTTACTGAGGCATTCTTTCAGCAAACCAGCTTTCACGCCATCAATGCCCAGTTTCCCTTTCAGCTGGGAAGAAAGGGATTTGCTGCCACGATTGTTCAGAATAGCGCGTATTGCACTTTCAGTTTTGCTGGGTAACAGATCGAGCGTGAGGGTGACCTGTCCATGTTCTGCTAAGTAATCGCGCAGATCGGCTGCGAACACATAAATGAGACTTCCTTCAATGCCGCGTTCGGTGATTACAAATTCACCCTGTCTTTCTGTGAGTTGCCCTTCTAAATTGGTGAAGCGAGCGATAACGGTTTTGACGGGGGTACCAGCAAAGTGAGCACGAAAATCATCAGACCAATCGCACTCAAAACCACAGTTTGCCGCTTTCAATGGTGCGATTTGAATGTCTTTTTCTACTAGTGATGGGATCCATTTCCCATCAGACCCTAAGTGTGGCCAACTCCCTCCACCGAGTGCGAACAACACGGCATCAGCACGATGGCAAACCGTTTCTGTTGGCGTTTGAAACATCAGTTGATTGGCGTCATTCCAGCCAATCCAGCGATGGCGCATATGAAAACGGACACCGGCTTGTTTTAGTTGTTGTAACCAAGTTCGTAACAAAGGTGCAGCCCGCATATCGGTTGGAAATACGCGACCAGACGATCCGACAAAGGTTTCAAAACCCAGATCGTGAGCCCATTGGCGTAAAGAATCGGCATCGAAACGAGTCAGTAAAGGTCGCATTTCATCCTGTCGTTGGCGGTAACGCCCGACAAAGATGTCAAATGGATCAGAATGTGTCAGGTTCATCCCGCCTTTTCCAGCCTGCAGGAATTTACGGCCTGCTGAAGGCATTGCATCAAACACGTCAACCTGAATGCCGTTCTGAGTCAATTCTTGCGCGGCAATGAGACCGGCTGGGCCAGCACCAATAATAATGACGTGTTTGCTGTTTTCTGACACAAATTGCTCCGCAATATCGAGGGATAAATAATTATTTTACATGGTTTGGTGCGTGATGCGGAGATGAAAAAAAGCCACCGGTCGGGTGGCTTAAAAAGGGGATAGCGTCGTTATCAATCGTTATTCGGTTGTTTATTTTTTGCTGATGCTGTTAATCGTGCCTTTGTAGCCGTTTACAGTCGCTTTTGTGGTTTTAAAGACAAAATAATCGTTGGTTTCAATGGTATAGCGTGGCGCAACGATCACGTCTGCATTTGATTGAGCGGTGGCGTTATAAGCCGCGGCAGCTTTCACGCTTTCGCTACTATCGAACATGCTTAATAAACCATTGCTTGATGCACCCGCGTAAGTGATACCGTCAGCGAATTTATTCGGGCCCAGTTTGATGAAACCTAAAATCTGTGTTGATTGTGCGGTACCCGTGATTTTTTCACCAACATCCACATCTGCTTTCAGCGGTGCTTCGACGGAAGAAACCAATGGGCTGGATGACTGACTCACGTTTTGTGATGCACAACCAACCATCGCAAAAGATGCCACTGCAGCGAGTAATAAAACCTTTTTCATTGAGTAAACCTTTTGAATTGTTGTAATGATTATTCATTTTCTGAAATGAATAGACGTGCTCTGCTTCACGAAAGGATCCGTAAAGGTGGGCTGATTTTATTGAACAAACACATCTTGTAAATAATAAAAACTAAATAAAATCAACAACCTGTAAGATGTTCTTTTACAACTGTCAGATGGTTCGGATTCACCTCAACAAACTTTCTTGCCATAGACGTATTTCAATTCTCTGTTTTATCTCTCACGCCATGCCACAGACTGTCTTAACTGCGACAAAAGCTGACAATGGCCAGCTGATTGTCAGACAAAATTGACTTTTCATTTACCTAAAGCAATGAAAATAAAGAGTTTTCTATGTGGCACTTCAATTGCAGCTTTGTGATCACGGTCACATGGAGAAATATCATGATTCAAATCGAAGAAAACGCAGTGACGCACTTAAAGCAGCTGCAGCAACAGCTAAAGCAGGAAAGCATCGGTTTGCGTCTGATTGCAAAAGGCGATCCCTGCACTGGGATAAAAATTCAGATGGGATGGACAGCAACTCAGCAACCTGACGATGTGCTTTTCCGACAGGATGGTTTGGTCTTTCTGGCTGATCGTCGTGAGTGGCCTTTAATAAAGGATTGTCATATCACATTGGCTGAACGGCAAGGACAGCCTGGTTTCAATATTCAACCACAACCAGCGAACTGCTCGTGCAGCAGCGGCAGTTGCACGCCGTCGCAAAAAGCTGCCGGTTGTTCAACTACTGCCACTGTGAACTAAGAATTCAAGGAGACGAGTCATGTGGAATTATTCAGAAAAAGTAAAAGATCACTTCTTTAATCCACGTAATGCAAAAGTGATTGCTGATGCAAACGCAGTGGGCGATGTTGGTTCAATCAGTTGCGGTGATGCATTGCGTCTGATGTTACAGGTGAATGCAGAGACCGAAGTGATTGAAGATGCTGGTTTCCAGACTTTTGGTTGTGGTAGTGCGATTGCGTCTTCTTCTGCACTGACAGAAATGATTATTGGAAAAACGCTGACAGAAGCGAAAGCCATCAGCAACCAGGATATCGCAGATTTCCTCGATGGTTTGCCACCAGAAAAAATGCACTGTTCTGTGATGGGCCAAGAAGCCTTACAGGCAGCAATTGCGAACTTCCATGGTGGTGTGATGACCATGAAGAAGGCGCATTGATTTGTAAATGTTTTGCAGTTGATGAAGTAAAAATCATCAAAGCAGTGAAAGAAAACGGATTAACAACACTGGCTGACGTGATTAATTACACGAAAGCGGGTGGTGGTTGTGGCGCTTGCCATGAAAAAATTGAACAGGCTTTACAGAAAGTTCTGGAAACTGTTCCATGCAATGAAGCTCGCATTTCAACTGAGACCATGGAACGCAGTAAAGTTGCACCAAATGTCGATTTAGCGAAGAAAGATGAAAACTGGCGTGTTGTTGCTGCTGTGCTGGAAGACATGCGTCCACGTCTGCAGGCTGACGGTGGTGATGTGACACTGATTAGTGTAACTGACACCAAAGTTGAAGTCGCACTGACTGGTAGCTGCCTTGGCTGCATGATGACCGATATGACACTGGCTTGGATCCAGCAGACACTGATGGAAAAAATGGGTCGTTACATCCAGGTTGTGAGTGTAACGCAGGCTGAAACTTCAGTGGCATAAGGAGCAAAACCATGAAAGCAATTTATCTGGATAACAACGCCACCACACGTCTTGACCCGATGGTACTCGAAGCGATGATGCCATTCATGACGGAGCATTATGGTAACCCGTCATCTATTCATGGTTTTGGTGAGCCAGTTCGTAAAGGGATCGAGCGTGCTCGTGAACAGGTAGCCGCCTTACTGGGTTGTGCACATGATAGCGAAATTATTTTCACGTCTTGTGCAACCGAAGCGAACAGCACGGCGATTCTTTCTGCGGTTGAAGCTTTACCGGAACGCAAAGAAATTATCACGACTGTCGTAGAGCATCCTGCAATTCTGGAAGTTTGTGAACATCTGGAGCGTCGTGGTTACACCATTCATCGTCTGGGTGTAGATGGTCAGGGCCGTCTGGATTTAGAGCAGTACAAATCATTACTCAGTGATAACGTTGCTCTGGTTACCGTGATGTGGGCGAACAATGAAACGGGTACTGTTTTCCCGGTTCAGACCATGGCAACACTGGCAAAAGAAAAAGGCATTCTGTTCCATACCGATGGTGTGCAGGCGGTTGGTAAATTCCCAATTCATTTAGCAAGCACAGACATTGATATGCTGTCTTTCTCAGGCCACAAAATTCATGCGCCAAAAGGTGTTGGTGCGCTGTATGTGAAACGTGGCACTCGTTTCCGTCCGTTATTACG
>QKFI01000022.1 GCA_003251455.1 Tolumonas sp. | reverse complement strand
GCACTACTTCCTAAATATCGAAAGTTCATAGAACTCCTTAAAGAATGGTACTTATCTACTTCTCGTAAATAACGTCAGTGATTCCATTTTAAGAGAATATTTTTAGAAAATTAGTGGGTGATATTTGCAAAGACTTATGCATGAGACTCATGAATAAATAACATTTATGACCAAGCCAAAAGCCTATGACTGAATAGGCTCTGGGCTTTATCCGAATTAATTTCAGACTCAAGAACTGTGTTCTTTGACTTACTTACAAAAGGAGACCGTTGATCGTTCGGTTTCATTCACAATGAGTTGAAACACATCTGGTCTTGCATAATGCCCGACAACATCTAGGTCATAACGACTTTTCACGATATCAGAACGATCAATTTCGGCTGTGATTAACCCTTCTTGATTTTTTAGTGGTCCGGTCAGAATGTTGCCTAGCGGGTCAATGATCATACTTCCACCTTGAATTAATGCTCGTTCATCATCCCATTCAGGTACAACAATGCCGAGTTGTTTTGGTGACGCCATCACCTGACAAGCCGTCACCACAAAGCAACGTCCTTCATGGGCAATATGACGCATACTTGCCTGCCAGATATCCCGCTCATCAACGGTCGGCGCACACCAAATTTCGACTCCCTTGCTATACATGGCTGTTCTGAGTAGCGGCATATGATTTTCCCAACAAATCGCAGCCCCTATCTTTCCGGCTTTACCATCAACGACAGTTAATGTAGAGCCATCACCCATCCCCCAAATCAGTCGTTCGGTGCCAGTCGGCATTAGTTTTCTATGTTTTCCAACAAGACCTTTTTCTGGCGAGATGAATAATGCCGTGCAAAAAAGAGTATTCCGTTCTCTTTCGATAACACCAACAACCAAATCAGCATTCGTTCTCGTTGATAATCCGGCTAACTCCTGACATTCGAAACCGTCTAAATCGATAGCGTTATGGTAATACGCTTCAAACTTTTCACGTCCTTCAGGAATTCGATAGCCAAGGTAAGTGCCAAAAATCTCGCCTTTAGGATATCCACCAAGTAATGCTTCAGGCATGACGACTAATTGAGACCCTGACTGAATGATCTCGTTTTCATAAGATAAGATCTTTTCTAACGTTGCTTGCTTACCTTCTGGTGACGAACCGATTTGCAGGGCTGATATTTTGGTTTTATTCATTCTTGCGACTCACATTTGATGATTAGTGAAATTATCGTGGAACAGAATTAACATGAATAAAACTGCATTTGATGACTAAAAGATATGAATAGAATTGATATCAGTAATATGGACCTCAATTTACTTAAAGTATTTGAAGCCATCTTCGATGAGCAAAACGCAAGCCGTGCCGCAATTCGTCTTCATTTGACTCAATCAGCGGTGAGCGCTGCATTACGACGTCTTCGAGCGATCTATCAAGACCCTTTATTTGTTCGTACAGGTCGAGGATTACTTCCGACGCCCAGAGCTTACGAGTTAAAACCTTTTGTTTCTGATGCACTGAATCAATGTCGACAGAGTCTGAGCTTAATTCTCAATCCTTCAACGACGACAAGAACGATTACCGTTGGTATGTCAGATGATTTTGAAATCGCTATTGCCCCCACACTTATTGAACAAGCAAAAATTCACGCGCCAAACATGCGTTTTGTATTCAAACAAACTCACAGCCATATAGTGAGTGACATGCTGATGCAATATGAGCTTGATGTAGCTGTTACAGCTGGCGGCTTTTCCTATCAATCGATTCGGAAAGAGAAA
>QKFI01000176.1 GCA_003251455.1 Tolumonas sp. | reverse complement strand
TATTGATCTGGCGCTTTACATTTCGGGCATGTGCCTTTTACGAAGCGATCCGGCAGGAACATATTCTTTTCCGGATCATATAATTGAGAAATGGTACGGGTTTTAATGAACCCATTTTCTTTTAGCTTCGTATAGATTAATTCAGAGAAGTAACGGTTTTCTTCACTGTGGGTTGAGTGGTAGTTATCGAAACTGATTTTAAACCCGGCAAAGTCGGTCTGATGTTCAGTTGATACTGCAGAAATCATTTCTTCAGGTGTCATGCCTAACTGTTGTGCTTTCAACATGATAGGTGTGCCATGCGCATCATCGGCACAAATGAAATGAATATTGTGACCACGCATACGCTGAAAACGAACCCAGATATCAGCCTGGATGTGCTCCAGCATATGACCTAAGTGAATTGAACCGTTTGCATAAGGTAAGGCACAGGTGACGAGAATATTTCTTGATGCGCTAGACATAATGTTTTGACTTGTTCTGAATGAAAATAAAGGCAATGTTAACCGAATTAAGCGTTGGCTGCCTAGGCTGAAAGCCGGATATCGCATGTATTAATTAATGTTTTTGATTTTTGAGGGGTGTTATGGTCATTGAAACTGTTCGACAGATGCTCAGTGAGTTCAAACCTTCGGCGTGGGGAAAAGATTTGCTGGCAGCCGGTTTTGTCAGAAATATTCATTTGGCAAACCGGAATCTCACGATAGAAATCCAACTCCCTTTTGCTGGTATGAGTTGGGAAGACGAGATTAAACGCTTGTTAGATGAACGGATCCGTCAGGTTGCAGATATTCGTTCAATACAGTGGGATATCTCCATCGAGGTGGCATCAATCGCCCGTGCTAATACGGCGCAACCAATTCCCGGGGTTCGTAATCTCATTGCTGTCAGTTCAGGTAAGGGTGGTGTCGGTAAATCCACGACCTCTGTGAATTTAGCCTTGGCGCTCCAGCAGGAGGGGGCAAAAGTAGGGTTGTTGGATGCGGATATCTATGGTCCTTCAATTCCACTGTTACTAGGTAAGGAAAAAGCGCATCCCGATATCATTGACGATAAACATATGAAGCCAGTCAAAGCGCATGGCATTTCTTGCAATAGTATCGGTTTTTTAGTGCCTGAAACTGAAGCTGCTGTCTGGCGTGGCCCTATGGCAAGTAAAGCTTTATCTCAAATTCTTTATGATACCCAATGGGGCGATCTAGATTATTTGATCGCTGATTTACCACCAGGAACGGGTGATATTCAGCTGACAATTGCTCAGCAAGTGCCGACGACTGCTGCCGTTGTGGTTACAACACCACAAGATCTGGCTCTCATTGATGCCCGAAAAGGGATATCCATGTTTGAAAAAGTAAATATTCCTGTACTTGGTGTCATTGAAAACATGAGTTACCACATTTGCAGTAAATGTGGTCATAAAGAGCTTATTTTCGGTGAAGGCGGTGGTGAAAAGGTTGCTGAACAATATGGCATCTCTTTGTTAGGCCAGATCCCATTACACATTCACATCCGGGAACAAAGCGACGACGGTAAGCCGATTGTTGTTGCTGAACCAAATGGTAAATTAGCAAACATTTATCAGCGAATTGCGCGCAAAATCGCAGCAAACCTGTATTTTTCAGGCAAAACAACGCCAAGTACGATATTTACAATGAATCAGCTCTGATAAACGGTTATTTCGGGCGGCAATTTATATATAATGCGCCGCCAGAAGTAGCTATTTGAGATCTCTCCATGTCCGACAAGCAATCTGATTGTGTGATTATTGGTATCGCAGGTGCGTCTGCATCCGGTAAAAGCTTAATTGCCCGTACCATTTACAATGAGTTAACTGCTGAATTCGGTGAAGATCAAATTGGTGTCATAACGGAAGACTGCTACTACAAGGACCAAAGCCATTTACCGATGGCTGATCGTATAAAAACCAATTATGACCACCCGAATGCCTTTGATCACCAACTTCTGGCAACACATTTAAAGTTGCTGTTGGGCGGTCAGGCCGTTGATATTCCTACATATTCTTATTCTGAACATACACGTACAGATCTGACCATTCATTTCACACCGAAACGAATTATCATTCTGGAAGGCATTTTATTATTGAATGATCCTGCACTACGTGATTTGTTGGATGTCAGTATTTTCATGGATACACCACTGGATATCTGTCTGGTTCGCCGTTTAGCGCGTGATGTGCAGGAGCGGGGACGCACGATGGACTCGGTTCTTGAACAATATCAGAAAACAGTTCGACCAATGTTCCTTCAGTTTATTGAGCCGTCAAAGCAATATGCAGATGTGATTATTCCTCGTGGTGGTCGGAACCGTATTGCGATTGATATGCTGAAATCGCGTATCAGTCATTTATTAATGAGCTAATTTTTCGGAGTAACCCATGCGTCTTTGCGACCGCGACATTGAACAATCCCTGGAAGCAGGAAACATTGTGATTGAGCCGCGTCCTGACAAATCGCGCATCAGCGGCGTCAGTGTTGATGTGCGTCTTGGTAATGAATTTCGTGTATTTCAGGCGCATACCGCACCATATATCGATTTGAGTGGCCCAAAAGAAGAAGTTTCTGCTGCCATTGATCGTGTCATGAGTGATGAAATTTATATAGCAAATGGTGAAGTTTTCATTCTTCATCCAGGCGAACTGGCATTAGCTGTCACATTAGAATCAGTGACGTTACCAGACAATATTGTCGGCTGGTTAGATGGTCGCTCATCATTGGCTCGTCTGGGGTTGATGGTGCATGTAACTGCACATCGAATTGATCCGGGTTGGTCAGGTCGTATCGTTCTGGAGTTCTACAATGGCGGACGACTGCCATTAGGATTACGTCCAGGAATGACGATTGGTGCTTTAAACTTTGAAACCATGTCCGGCCCTGCGGAACGCCCATATAACAAGCGTGCTGATGCAAAATACAAGAGTCAGCAAGGTGCGGTGGCAAGCCGGATCGATCAGGATTAAAAAAAGCCCTTCGGGGCTTTTTTCTTTTTACACGAGATGGACATCAATGCCTTGGCTTTTTAGCGTACTAATGCTGAGTGCCGGCGCTTTTGTGTCAGTGATTACATGCTTGATTAGATTCATCGGTCCTATCGCAGCAGGGAAAATACGGCCAAACTTTGATGAGTCAGTGAGTACAAATGTCTCTTGTCCTTTATTCAGGATGGCATTTGCTATATCTGCCCGCATCATATTCCGGTTCGTAAATCCCGTCTGGATGTCATAACCATCGACACCGATAAACGCTTTACTAAAATGAACATGTTCAATACAAAGCCGAGTCAGCGGTCCAACTAAACTCTCACTGCTACTTTGATACTGACCACCTAATAAAATAACCTCCGCTTTCCCATGACGGAGTTGATGTGCAATAAAAGAACTTGATGTCACAATCGAAACATCAGCTCTATCTGCTAATAACTTGGCGAGCATTACATTAACGCTTCCGCCTTCAATTAAAACGGAATCATCGTGTCCAATTAAAGAATAAGCATATTCTGCAATTGCCTGCTTTGTTTTGCTATTGGCCCATAATCGGTGCTCAGGATTATCGCTATCGAGCACGACAGCAGCTCCGTGAACACGTTTCAGAAAGCCCTGATTCTCAAGGAGGGTTAAATCCTGACGAACCGTAACTTCAGAAACACCCAGTTGTGCGGATAAATCCACAACACTGATACGACCAGCGCCATTAACCAGTTCTAAAATTACTGAATGTCTTGGGTGCATACTTGCGACTCGCTAAAACTTCTGTCCATGATACGAATGCCTTTTATTGTTATTACTGACATCCACAACTTGTATCTTTTTCTTTTTACAGCAAAAGACCTTTCTATATAAACATTTATTAATTGGCTTAAATTAGAACTTGGTCAAATAAATCTGCAATTTAGTGTGATCGTCTGAGCATAGTCACTCGAAACTCATCAAAAAGAAATACCCATTGATTCGTTTTCCAGAGACTTTAAGAAATGATTCAGTAGTTCGATCTTTTCTTCGGCGATTTTCTGGGCTGCATTCAATGTCAAAAAGGAAGCAAGATCGCGCGCCTTTTCGATGACGGGTAACACATCTCCATGAGTTTGATAGCGCGTATCTCTGCCAACCTTGGCAAACGCACGCACTATACCCACAGCACCTAATTGCTCCAGAACATCAGCATCGTGCAAAAGCGTTGCTTCAGGCGTTCGTGGTATTGATTGCGGCATATGATCTTTGACGGCTTCAATCACTGCACTAATTTTTTCTGCTGGGAATTGCCATTCAGCCAGTAATGCGGGCACTACGTTTTGTACGTACGCGATGTGATCCCATGTACTGAGTAATGCAAGATCTTCAGGGCGATGTCCAATAAATACACCGAGATCATGCAACCATGCAGCGGCATGTAAGATATCATCGTCATATTGAATATTATCAGCAACTGCCAGACGGCAAGCTAAGTGATAGAGGCGGGGTTGGTGACTGAATTTATCAACAGGGCGGGCGTTGTGAAGAATGTACGTTTCAATCTTCGATCTGTAAGTTTGATCAATCATATATAAGCTGGTGTCGGTCAATATTGACACCAGCTTATCACTAAAAATTAGTGTGAAGCGATAAAAGCTTGAATAGCTTTTTGTGCTTCGGTCAAACCACGTTCAGCTGCATCAGGTCCCATATTCAGTGCTTCAGCATAAGCAATGGTTGCATCTTTCAGGCCGATGAAACCCAGTACTGTCTGAGCATGAGCCAGAGCCAGGTCAGTTGCAGTGTTGCGGTGAGCACCACCAGTTGTTGTTACGATCAGAACTTTCTTACCAGTGATCAGACCAACTGGGCCAGTTTCTGTGTAAGAGAAAGTGATACCTGCACGACAAACTAAGTCGATCCAGGTTTTCAGCTGAACAGGGATACCGAAGTTGTACATAGGAACAGCAACAACAACGTAATCAGCTGATTTCAGTTCTTCGATCAATGTTTCTGACAGTTCACGAGCTGCTTTTTGGCGGTCAGACAGATTATCACCACCTTGTAAACCGAATGCGATCTCACCGTCTAAAACAGGTAGTGGATTAGCAGCCAGGTCACGAACTACCACAGATGCAGATGCATCTTTTTGTTTCCAACCTTCAATAAACTGGTCCAGCAAAGCTGAAGATTTTGAGTAATCACCCAGGATACTTGATTTAACAACTAAGATTTTGCTCATTTTTTGTCCCTCTAAATCAGCGAACTGCTGTTGTAGATACTTTACATTCTATAAAAGCGAATAAAAGAGCAATAATTAGCTTAAATCTTACGAAAAAATCGAAAGGTTTACGTGGAGTGAGGCCGTTTGAAACTGAAGGAAGGCCACATTTATCCCCAGAATCTGTGGATAAATGTGGAATAATAAGGTGAAAAAAGAAATATTCTTTAAATTAATTAACAATCACTAGGTAATTGTTAATTATCAGTTATTACAGTAACACCGCAGCCATTGAATTTGCGACGTATTCAACATTACTGCTGTTCAGACCAGCAACACACATACGGCCAGTGCGAACCAGATACACGCCAAACTCTTCACGCAGACGATCAACCTGTTCTGGAGTTAAACCGGTATAGCTGAACATACCGCGTTGATTAATCATGTAGCTGAAATCGCGGCCTGGTACTTTTGCGGTTAATGTTTCGAACAGTTTTTGACGCATGGTTTTGATACGATCACGCATCTCACCAACTTCGGTTTCCCATTTAGCGCGCAGTTCTGGATTGGTCAGAACAGATGCAACAACCGATGCACCGTGGCTTGGTGGGCTAGAGTAGTTTTTACGAACAGTCAGTTTCAGCTGACCTAAAACGCGTTCTGCTTCTTCTGCGGTTGGGCAAACAACAGATAAGCCACCACAACGTTCGCTATACAGAGACAGGTTTTTAGAGAATGAGTTGCTGACAAAGAAACTGAGACCAGAAGCTGCCAGCATGTGGATGGCAAAAGTATCTTCAGTGATAGAGTCGCCAAAGCCTTGATAAGCGATATCGAGGAATGGGATCAGTTCCTGAGTTTTCAGAACATCAATCAGGGCTTCCCATTGGTTACGATTTAAATCAACACCAGTTGGGTTATGGCAGCATGGGTGTAACAGAACGATGCTGTGTTTTGGTAATGTGCGGAACAGCGCCAGCATATCATCAAAACGAACACCACCAGTGGTTTCGTCATAATAAGGATAAGTGTGCGTGTTGATACCTGCACCCTGGAAGATTGCATGGTGGTTATCCCATGTTGGGTCACTTACCCAGACTTCACTTTGTGGAAAGTATTTGTGCAGGAAATCTGCTCCCACTTTCAAAGCACCAGAACCACCCAAAGATTGGATCGTTACAACACGACCTGAAGCTAATGCTTCATGATCTGCACCGAAGATCAGTTCCTGAACTGCTTTACGGTAATCAGGTGCGCCTTCCATTGGTAGATAAGGACGTGGCGTTACTTTTTTAGCGATCGCAGCTTCAGCATCTTGCACTGAGCCTAAAACAGGAATATTACCTGCTTCATCGTAATAAATACCAATACCGAGGTTTACCTTTTCAGTGCGCGGATCTTTTTTATAGGTCTCTACCAGCGAGAGGATCGGATCGCCTGGATAGATGTCAACGTGTTGAAACATGTGGGAAAGCTCCAGATGAGTTTACTTTATAGAAAAATCATTGACATGATATCATCATCTTTGAGGTTTGATCCTACGATCTAATCTTTTCTGACATGAATTATCATCGATTCATCCAAGACTAGTTTTATTTGTCGATGTTTATTTCATCAATGCGCAAAAAAA
>QKFI01000132.1 GCA_003251455.1 Tolumonas sp. | reverse complement strand
CAGCCGCAAACTGACCGCCACCAGCAATCAAAATGCAGCTCGTCCTGCAGCCATGATGGAAGACGAATTCCGTTGGCAACATAACAGTGACGCCATGGCGGTAGAAAAACTGGCTGAAGGTATCCGGGCATTCGCAGCCGATCAAATTAAGCTGGAACAAATGATTTCAGCACTCATTTAAAAATTCTGGGGGGAAACATGAGCACTAAATATACACATCGCAAACTGGCAGACGCGATTCGTGTTTTGAGTATGGACAGTGTCCAGAAAGCAAACTCCGGCCATCCGGGTGCGCCAATGGGGATGGCGGATATGGCAGAAGTCCTGTGGCGGGGCTTTCTGAATCATAATCCGACCAATCCAAACTGGGTAAACCGAGATCGCTTTATTCTCTCGAATGGTCACGGTTCAATGCTGTTGTACAGCTTGCTGCACCTGACTGGCTACGATCTTTCACTGGATGATTTACAGCAATTCAGGCAATTGCACTCCAAAACACCCGGCCATCCTGAACTTGGGTATACACCGGGTGTTGAAACCACAACCGGTCCGTTGGGTCAGGGGATTACCAATGCAGTCGGGATGGCTTTAGCCGAAAAAACACTGGCAGCACAGTTTAACCGAGCAGGTCATGACATTGTCGATCATTACACCTATGTTTTTATGGGTGATGGCTGTCTGATGGAAGGTGTTTCTCACGAAGCCTGCTCACTTGCCGGCACACTGAAACTAGGCAAACTCATTGCGTTTTACGATGATAACGGTATTTCGATTGATGGTGATGTGGAAGGTTGGTTTACCGATGACACCGCCAAACGTTTTGAATCCTATGGCTGGCACGTGATCCGCGATATTGATGGTCATCATGCGGAATCAATCCAATCTGCGATTGAATTGGCACAGGCAGAGACCAACCGACCATCCATCCTGATGTGTAAAACCGTCATCGGTTTTGGTTCACCGAATAAGTCTGGCTCCCATGACTGCCACGGCGCACCGTTAGGCGACAAAGAAATCGCGGCAACCCGTGAACAGCTGGGCTGGAGTTTGTCTCCTTTTGAAGTACCACAGGAGATTTATCAGGCATGGAATGCTCAAGAAGCCGGTGCAGCAAAAGAGACTGCCTGGAATCAGCAGTTTGCAGCATATCAGCAAGCCTATCCGGAGCTTGCCCAGGAATTCACCCGCAGAACACAGAAACAGTTACCGGAAGACTGGTCAGTCAAAATGGACGACTATATTTCACAACTGCAACACAACCCAGCCAGCATTGCCAGCCGCAAAGCATCGCAGAATACGATCGAACAGATCGCCAGTCTGTTACCAGAAATGCTGGGTGGATCCGCCGATCTCAGTCCAAGTAATCTGACAACCTGGTCTGGCACAGTTGATCTGGATCGCGATCCTGCCGGTAATTACGTGCACTACGGTGTTCGCGAATTCGGGATGTCTGCCATCATGAACGGGATAGCGCTGCACGGCGGTTTCATCCCTTACGGTGCAACTTTCCTGATGTTTATGGAATACGCACGCAATGCTGTCCGGATGGCAGCGCTCATGAAACAACGCTCGATTTTTGTATATACCCACGATTCTATCGGTCTGGGTGAAGATGGGCCAACCCACCAGCCGGTTGAACAAATGGCTTCTCTGCGCATGACCCCAAACATGAGCAGCTGGCGTCCTTGCGATCAGGTTGAAACCGCGGTGGCTTGGCGATATGCCATTGAACATCAGACCGGCCCTTCTGCCTTGATCTTCTC
>QKFI01000161.1 GCA_003251455.1 Tolumonas sp. | reverse complement strand
TATACCCGGTCGGTTTTTCCATGCCGCGGGTCAGTAATTTGGCAAGGCGACGACGTTCCAGATCGTCTTTTAGCGTCGCTTTTTTCGGATTTGCACCTTCCGGTAAATTACGCTCAACCCAGAGGTAATAAAGCGTATCTTCATAAGTTGGTTGCAAGTAGTTATCGGTCAGTCCTAATTGCTTACATAGGGCTAAACCAAACTGCTCGGCATGCGTTTCCGTATGACCATATTGTTTGTCTACCCGAGCCAGCAGGTCTGGGTTATGCCAGAGTGTTTCACCATCAGTCCGCCAGAAACAGCCAAGCGCCCAGCGGGGAACTTCTTCACCGGGATACCATTTGCCCTGACCATAATGCAGTAAGCCATTTGCACCGAATTTTGCTTTCATCCGCAGTAACAGGTCTTTAGCCAGACGTAATTTATCCGCACCTAAAGCCTCTGTATTCCATTGGTCGGAGTCCATATCATCAATGGAAACGAAAGTCGGTTCACCGCCCATGGTCAGACGGACGTCGCTCTCAATGAGTCGAGCATCAACAGCATGTCCAAGCGCTTTGATATTCTGCCATTCATCGTCGGTATAGGGTTTCGTGACACGCGGATCTTCATGAATACGTGTCACCACATTGGTATAACTGAACTTGCATTCACATTTGTCAGTGAAACCGGTGATTGGGGCTGCAGAAATAGGCTCAGCTGTACAAGCCAGCGGAATATGACCTTCGCCAGCGAACAGTCCACTGGTCGGGTCTAAGCCAATCCAACCTGCACCGGGTAAGTAAACCTCACACCACGCGTGCAGATCAGTGAAATCTTCTTCCGGTCCGGAAGGACCATCAAGCGCTTTTACATCTGAGGTTAATTGAACGAGATAACCAGAAGCAAAACGAGCCGCCAGTCCTAAATGTCTTAAGATCTGCACCAGCAGCCAGGAGGTATCGCGGCAAGAACCTTTTTTCAGGTTCAGGGTTTCCTGACAAGTTTGAATACCTGGTTCCAGACGAATGCCATAGGCAATTTCCTGAGCCAGACGACTATTCAGATCCACCAAGAAATTAACAATCTGTTTTTCTTTTCGTTCGACGGTCGCTAACCAAGCTTCTAATTCTTTGCAGTCTTCCGAAGTCTTCAAATAAGGGGCGAGTTCCTCCAGCAAAACTTCGTCATATTCGAACGGAAAGTTTTCTGCATAACTTTCAATAAAGAAATCGAACGGGTTGATGACTGTCATATCGGCAATGACTTCAACCTCAAATTCGAGTTTGTTCATTTTTTCTGGAAAAACCAGTCGAGCCTGATAATTGCCGAAGGGATCTTGTTGCCAGTTGATAAAATGATCTTCAGGCTTCACTTTCAGTGAATAACCATGAATATGCGTGCGCGAATGCGGTGCTGGGCGCAAACGCAGAATATGCGGTGACACATTGATAAAACGGTCAAATTCATAAGTCGTTTTATGCTGAATCGCAACCCGGATCGTCATGCTACATCCTCCTGACGAAACTGAAACCAAGTGTCAGCAATCTGCTGGTGCAGAGAAATAAGCGCTAATTGGATTTCGTTGAGATAATTGCTGAATGACTGATTCAGGTCATCTGAATGTGCAACGCCATGGGTGTTTTGCAGCAGATTATCGATTTTTACGCAGATTTCTTCTGAGCAAGGTAAGGTTGCCGCAGCATGTTTCATTTGCGTCAGGCAATAAAATTGTGAACGGGGTAAAAATGGATCAGTGAGCAGGAACGTTGCTGCTTTTGCGCCTTTAAT
>QKFI01000001.1 GCA_003251455.1 Tolumonas sp. | reverse complement strand
CGCGAAGTGTTTGACCAAATTCGCGTAGGCCAACTGAAAACCTTTGAAGAAGTATTAAGCAAACATGGTACAGGTCGTGGTTGTGATATCTGCAAACCAATGATCGGTTCGATCATGGCGTCTTTATGGAATGATCATGTTCTGGAAAAAGAACATCAACCATTACAAGATACCAACGATGCTTATTTAGGGAACCTGCAGAAAGACGGTACTTATTCTGTTGTACCTCGTATCGCCGGTGGTGAAATTACCCCTGAGAAACTGATTGTATTAGGTCAGGTCGCGAAGAAATATGACCTCTACACCAAGATCACTGGTGGCCAGCGTATCGACATGTTTGGCGCTCGAGTCGACCAACTCCCTGCGATCTGGAAAGAGTTGGTGGAGGCGGGTTTTGAAACCGGTCATGCCTACGGTAAATCACTTCGTACTGTGAAATCTTGTGTGGGTTCAACCTGGTGCCGTTATGGTGTTCAGGATTCTGTCGGCATGTCCATCCTGCTTGAAAACCGTTACAAAGGCGTCCGTTCACCACACAAAATGAAAATGGCGGTTTCAGGTTGTACGCGTGAATGTGCTGAAGCGCAAAGCAAAGATTTTGGTGTGATCTCAACTGACAAAGGCTGGAACCTGTATGTCTGCGGTAACGGAGGGATGCGTCCACGTCACGCTGACTTATTTGCTACTGACCTGAGTGATGAAGATCTGATCAAGTACATCGACCGCGTCATGATGTTCTACATCCGCACCGGTGACCGTCTGCAACGTACATCCGTCTGGATGGAAAGCATGGAGGGTGGTCTGGATTACCTGAAGGCTGTTGTGATCGATGACAAACTTGGAATTTGTGCTGAGTTGGACGAACAAATGGCTTATCTGGTCAGCACTTATCAGTGTGAATGGAAAACAACCATTGAGAATCCAGAGAAACTGAAACGCTTTGAAGCATTCGTGAATAGTGACGAAGCTTATATGCCACCTCGTCAGATCGTGCGTGAACAAGCGTTTCCGGCAAAGGATGAAGAGTTAATTTTAATCAAGGAGTTGGTATGAGCTGGGAAAAAATCTGTCTGTTAAGCGATCTGGTTGAGCACTCAGGACGTACCGCTTTATTAGGGGACAAGCAAGTTGCGGTGTTTTATGTCCCGAATGAAGTTCCATCAGTTTATGCATTAGATAACTGGGATCCGTTGGGCGAAGCCTTTGTACTCTCCCGCGGGATTGTCGGCGACATCGGCGGTACATTGTGTGTTGCTTCACCGTTATATAAAGAACACTACGCGTTGGCGGATGGTCGTTGTCTGGATGCTGAAGGCATTGCAGTCAAAAGCTGGGATGTTGACGTGCGTGGTGAAGAAGTCTGGTTAAAAGCAGAATAAGGGAATTGCTATGGGTTGTTGTGATAAAGGTGCGATTAAGGTTCAGGAAGCGTTATCTGCCATGCTTGCAGAGGTAACGCCTGTCGAGACTTTTAACACCGTATCGCTGGCAACCGCATTCGGGCATTGTCTGGCGGAAGAGGTGTTGTCTCCGCTGGACATGCCTCCATTCGATAATTCTGCGATGGATGGCTATGCCTTCCGGTTTAATGAATGGCAGGAAGGCACCGTAATGCCGGTTGCAGGCATCGCATTTGCGGGACAGCCTTTTCAAGGTGATGTGCCGGCAGGTGCTTGTCTGCGAATCATGACCGGCGCTGAAGTCCCTGCAGGTCTTGATACGGTTATCATGCAGGAACAAACCAGTGTTTCTGACGCTGGCGTTACGCTGACACAAGCACCGAAACCGAAAGCAAATATTCGTTATCGTGGTGAAGAAATTCGTACCGGAGATGTTGTTCTGGCAGCTGGTACACGCATCCATGCGCGTACGTTGCCGTTACTTGCAACCCTTGGTATCAGTGATGTGAAAGTTCGTCGTCCGTTAAAGGTTGCGATTTTCAGTACAGGTGATGAATTGAAACTACCGGGCACACCGCTCGGGCAAGGTGAGATTTACGACTCCAATCGTTTTGGTATTGAAGCCATGCTGAAACGCATGAATATTGAATGCCTGAATCTTGGAATCATCCCGGATGATCCTGCGCAGTTAAGAGATACATTCCTGCAGGCAGTCGCCTCTGCTGATGCCATTATTACCTCTGGTGGGGTTTCTGTGGGTGAGGCTGATTACACACGCGACTTACTCGCTGAACTGGGTGAGGTGGGGTTCTGGTCTGTGGCCATGAAACCAGGCAAACCATTCGCGTTTGGCAAAATTAAAGAGCGTCATTTTTTCGGATTGCCCGGTAATCCTGTCTCTGCTTTTATTACCTTTTATCAACTCGTTCAGCCCGTATTAAGAAAAATGGCTGGCGAGCATGTGCAAACACCATTGCGTTTTCCGGCCGTTGCGTCTCAATTTTTCCGCAGTGCTAAAAACAGAACTGATTTTCAACGTGGCATTCTGTCTGTGAATGATCGAGGGCAGATCGTGGTGTCGTCGACTGGTGCACAGGGTTCAGGCATGTTCAGCTCGCTGTGTGTTGCCAACTGTTTTGTCATTGTGGACAACGATGTCGCGGCAGGTGAAACCGTACTGGTTGAACCATTCAATGAGATTGTGAATTAAGGGTGATCAGGAAATGACAGATTTAACTGATCAGGAACTTATTCGTTACCACCGCCAAATCAATCTGAAAAGTATTGATATTGACGGGCAACTGGCGATCAAGAAGGCGCGCGTACTGATTGTCGGATTAGGCGGGCTTGGCTGTGCGGCTGCGCAATATCTTACGGTTGCGGGTGTCGGCCAGATGACATTGGTTGATGGGGATAATGTTGATCTCAGTAATCTGCAACGTCAGGTTTTACATACGGAGTCTCGCGTTGGCTTCAATAAAGCTGAGTCAGCTAAACAAACGTTGGAAACATTAAATCCGGCAACAAAATTTGCTGTCATGAAGACATTTCTTGATGAATCAAATATCGACACGCTCGTAAACGCACATGACGTGGTGGTTGATTGTTCTGACAACATGACAACCCGACAGCTTTTGAATCAGATCTGCTTCCGTTACAAGAAGCCCTTGGTTTCCGGTGCGGCGATCCGGTTTGAAGGTCAGGTATCAACTTTTTGCTGGCTGCAAGATGAACCCTGCTACCAATGCTTCAGCCAGTTTTTTTCTAATCAGGGGGCTAGCTCGGACGATAGCTGTGTGATGTCAGGGGTGATAGCACCAATCGTCGGGGTGGTGGGCAGTGTACAGGCTTTGGAAGTCCTGAAACTAATCACACGGGCTGGCAACCCGCTCAGTCAACAAATGCTGATGATTGATGGATTAACCGGACAATTCCGGTCCATGAAGGTGAAAAAAGATCCGGCATGCCCGGTGTGTGGTGTGCTTCATAAATAGCGAAACGTAAGAAGCGACTAGCTTTGTTTTGCGAAAGACCATCGCCGCATGGATGCGGCGTTTAAGCGTCCATGGATGGATTTACAGCGGGTCGGCACCAAAATAAAGATGGTCGGTTCGAAAGAAAAAACAACACCGAGTGGCTCTGCCTAAGTCCAAAAGATAAGGCTTTGTCACCGAGCAGTCAGTTACTGCGAGGGTCAGATCAGAAATGCGCTGGCCTCCCGAATTTGGAAAGGTGTCCATGATGTTAGAAGACGGATTCTCACGCCGCTTTCATTACCTGCGCCTGTCGCTGACAGAAGCATGTAATTTTCGGTGTACGTATTGTTTGCCTGATGGGTATAAACCGGATGGCCGTAAATCATTTCTCACGCTCGAAGAAATTCGTCGCGTCTCGTCAACTTTTGCCCAATTGGGCGTTCAAAAAATCCGTCTTACGGGCGGTGAACCATCTATGCGGCGCGATCTGCCTGCGATCATCGAAACCGTGTCTCAAACAAATGGAATCGAATCTGTTGCAATGACCACAAACGGCTATCGTCTCAAAGAACGCGCAAAGATTTGGTACGACGCAGGACTTCGTGACTTGAATGTGAGTGTAGACAGTCTGGATGCCCGTCAATTCCAGCTGATCACGGGCGAAAATAAACTAGCCTCAATTCTGGAAGGCATTGATATTGCGCAACAGGTTGGTTATCGCAAGATCAAGGTCAATACAGTCCTCCTGAAAAATCTGAACGATCATGAATTATCTCAGTTTCTGTTCTGGTTACGCAATCAACCGATTGAACTGCGTTTTATCGAACTGATGCAAACCGGTGAGATGGATGAACGATTCAAGAAACATCATCAAAGCGGTTTACCGATCAAGGCCAGATTATTGCGGGAAGGATGGGTTCAACAAAACCGTGGTTTAACCGACGGACCAGCCGAAGTGTTTAGTCATCCGGATTATCTTGGCAAGATTGGTTTGATCATGCCTTACAGTAAAGATTTCTGTTCAAATTGTAACCGATTGCGGGTTTCCTCAACTGGAAAATTACATCTATGCTTATTTGGAGAGCAAGGGATAAATCTTCGGGAATATCTACAAAACGACGCGCAGTCATCTGAATTAAAAAAACAAATCCTCAGCGGTTTATCCTCAAAACGTGAAACTCACTTCCTGCATCAAGGCGATACAGGAATAACTCCTCATTTGGCGTCTATAGGAGGGTGATCATGTTTAATCAGATCACGGGTTTAGTTTTGGCGGGTGGTTTATCCAGCCGGATGGGAACTAACAAAGCACTATTGAAAGTTCAGAATGAAACGCTGCTCGATCGAACGCAACGTTTTCTCAAATATATCGGCTGTCATGAAGTTCTGATCAGCGGTCAGTATGATGGTTATCACTGCGTGGAAGATGATGAACATCTCGGACCACTTTCCGGAATTTTTGCGGGTTTGAGGGCATGTGAGACTGAAAAAATGCTTATCCTGCCAGTTGATATGCCTTACATGAGTATCGATCTGCTGCAATTGTTATGTTCATTTCAATTTGAAAGTGCCGGTATTTGCTATCTTGATCAGCCATTTCCCATGTTGTTGCGAAAGACAGATGAAACAGTCGATCTATTAAAGCAACTGTTGTCAGAAAATACACCGGCAAACCAGAGAAGTTTATTTCGTTTCATCAAGCTGGCACAAATCTCTATGTTGCCGGTTTCTCCAAAATATAATCATTGTTTTGACAGTACGAATACGCCTGAAGAATGGCAGAAATGTCTTCATCAACTGAATGGAAATTAAAAGGAAAATAATAATGAGTCATGCAGCTACTGAATTTGTCCCTTTAAATATTGCCGTTTTAACGGTTTCAGATACGCGTAATGAAGAAACAGATACGTCAGGCCGGTTATTGGTTGATAACCTCCTGGGCGAAGGGCATCTATTGGCCGAAAAACAGATCGTTGTAGATGATAAATACGACATCCGCGCCATCATTTCCCGTTGGATTGCTGATAAAACCATCCAGGCAATTCTGGTTACTGGTGGTACTGGATTCACCGGTCGGGATACGACACCTGAAGCTGTGATACCTCTGTTCGATAAAACGATTGAAGGTTTCGGCGAGCTGTTTCGTCAGGTTTCCTTTCAGGAAATCGGTACATCGACCATTCAAAGTCGTGCATTTGCCGGCATGGCGAATAAAACCGTGATTTTCTGTATGCCAGGTTCTACCAATGCCTGTCGTACCGCTTGGGAACATATACTGAAATCACAACTCGATTCGCGTCATAAACCATGTAATTTCGTTCCGCATGTGCGTCGCTAATCACAGGATGAAAATGAATGGCAAATCAGTTCACACACATTAACCAATCCGGTGAGGCACATATGGTGGATGTCAGCGAAAAGGCTGTCACCGCCAGAACTGCACAAGCAGAAGCGATTGTTTCGATGGCTCCAGAGACATTACGCCTGATCTTGTCTGGCGAACATCATAAAGGGGATGTATTTGCGACGGCACGGATCGCTGGGATCATGGCTGCGAAAAAGACATCTGATTTGATTCCACTCTGTCATCCGCTCGCCTTAAGTAAAGTTGAAGTTGAAATCACTGCTGACGAAATGAACAACCAGGTCAGAATTGAAACGTTGTGTAAATTGAATGGAAAGACAGGTGTAGAAATGGAAGCGCTGACTGCAGCCTCGGTTGCGGCACTAACTATCTATGATATGTGTAAAGCTGTTCAAAAAGACATGGTGATTGAACAGGTTCGTTTATTAAGTAAAACCGGTGGAAAGTCGGGTGATTTTCGTGTTTAAGACACCCGATCATCAGAACAGGGAATTGATGTCATGAAAGTTTTATTTTTTGCGCAAACCAGAGAACTCGTTGGTGTTGATGAACTCATCGTCGATGAACCGTGTTATACCGCAGAGTCGCTGAGAGATCTGCTGTCAGCTCGTGGTGATAAATGGCATCTGGCATTAAAGGATTCCTCGTTGCTGGTGGCAGTAAATCAATGTCTGGTTCCCTGGAATACGCCGTTATCTTCGAATGATGAAGTTGCATTCTTTCCACCAGTCACCGGAGGTTAAAATGGATCGTATCCTCGTTCAGGAAGCTGATTTCGACATGAATGAAGAATACCAACGTTTCAGTGAAAATCCTGAAACTGGTGCAATCGTATCGTTTGTGGGAAGGGTGCGGAATTTTAACCAAAGTAGCGGTGTGACTGGTTTGCATCTTGAGCATTATCCTGCGATGACACAACTTAGTCTTGAAAAGCTGGTACAAGAGGCTCGCTCTCATTGGCCAATTCAGGAGTGTACGTTGATCCATCGGGTTGGCGATCTCAATGTAAATGATCAAATCGTGTTGATTCTGGTATCCAGTGCGCATCGAAAAGCTGCTTTTGCTGCATGTGAGTTTTTGATCGATACCTTGAAAACCAGCGCACCTTTCTGGAAAAAAGAACGCTTATCTGACGGATCTTTGCGTTGGGTAAAACCCTCTTAAATCGT
>QKFI01000277.1 GCA_003251455.1 Tolumonas sp. | reverse complement strand
TGCAATGAGAAAAACGACTTCCGCGAGCTGGCCATATTCAAAAGTGGTGTCACTTTATAGGTGTGGTGTCTATGTTCTCACACATTTTGGAACTTTTTGCTGCAAACCCACTGGCTCAGTCAGTGGGTTTATTTGCATTTGTCATCGGTATTTCCGCATTCATTCAGAAAAGTGACCAGCGGTTACGCTTGTTCCTCACCATGTATTGTGCGGTGATCGGGCTGCATTTTTTTCTGATGGCTTCCAGCACCGCGGCCTTCGCAGCCTGGCTGAGCGGCATTCGTAGTTTTACTTCTAGCCGCACCCGACATGTGGCGGTCATGACCTTCTTCCTGATCCTGGTGTGGGTATTAGGCATTCCGAATATCACCCAACCAATCCAATGGCTGACGATTATCGGCACCACACTGGGCACTTGGGCGCTCTATCGTGAACATGGCATTCGCATGCGCCTGATGATGCTGATGGGCACAATTTGCTGGGTAACACATAACTTCGCCATCGGTTCGATTGGCGGCGCGATGATTGAAGGCAGTTTCCTGTTCGTCAACAGCCATACCATTTACCGGTTATGGCGTCAGAGGCAACAAGCTTCCAACCAGCCAGCTGCATAGCACATATCCCTATTTGTTATAGGGATGTTCCAGAATGTGCGATCTGACGTGTTAATTATTCGCATTTATGCGAATAATAGGATCCGTTGCTTTCGGCTGTAGGTACGCGCTTATGCAAAAGATCCTTGTTAGTGCTTGTCTCTTAGGTTGTCCCGTTCGGTACGATGGTCAGAGTAAACCCACACATCATGATCATCTGCAACGTCTGCATGCCCGCGGCTGGCTTGTACCATTCTGCCCAGAACAAGCCGGTGGATTACCCACCCCACGCCCAGCTGCAGAAATTCAGGAAGATGGCCGCATCATGACGCAATGTGGCAAAGATGTGACAACCCCATTTGTGCATGGCGCAGAACTCGCATTGGAAACCTGCCAGAAAGAGCGGATCCACTATGCCATTCTGAAACAAAGCAGCCCATCCTGCGGCAGTAACACAATTTATGATGGTCATTTTAAACAACGGAAAATCCCGGGCGAAGGAATGACCTGTAAAATGCTGCGCCAGCATGGCATTGCGGTTTATTCGGAAGAGAATCTGGATGAACTGTTTGCCACCCTCGAATCACACCCATAACGCCTTTATCAACCGGCCTTTTCTCTCTAGAAAAGGTCAGGTTTTTGATTCCCTTCATTTCAAACATTACCTCTGAATCTAATTACTCCCTGTTTTTCAGTGAATTAAAACTTGCCTTTTATTTATATCTATTGATAATCATTATCATTATTGATTGCGAATGATTTTTATTTGAGGTTTGTATGTTCTTTGTTCCATTCCTCATCATGTTCCGGGAAGGACTCGAAGCAGCACTGATTGTGAGTCTGATTGCGAGTTACCTGAAACGGACTGAGCGTCACCGTTTTATGCCTGCCGTCTGGAGTGGCGTCGTGATCGCCTGCCTGCTTTGTCTCGGGTTGGGATGGCTCATTAACGAAACCACGGGTGAGTTTCCTCAGAAAGAACAAGAACTGTTTGAAGGCATTGTTGCCCTGATCGCCGTAGTGGTTCTGACCTGGATGGTCTTCTGGATGCGCAAAGCGGCCCAATCCATTAAAACAGAACTCCATGATGCGATCGAAAACGCCCTGAACCAGAGTAACGGCCAGTCATGGGCACTGGTTGCCATGGTGTTTTTTGCAGTCGCACGAGAAGGTCTGGAATCTGTCTTTTTCCTGCTGGCGGCCTTTCAGCAAGACGTGGGAATTGGCGCACCCGTTGGCGCTATGAGTGGTCTTGCGGCTGCGGTGGTTGCTGGAGCATTCCTCTATTGGGGCGGCGTCAAACTGCCGTTAAAGGCTTTCTTCCACTGGACGGCTGTTTTCATTCTGTTTGTTGCAGCAGGTCTCGCAGCAGGTGCGATTCGTGCCTTCCATGAAGCGGGCTTCTGGAATTATTTCCAAACTATCGCGTTTGATCTGAGCAATGTGTTGTCAACACATACGCTGCTCGGCACCACCTTAGAAGGGTTACTGGGCTATCAGGAAACTCCGTCCGTCAGTGAGGTCAGCGTCTATCTGTTGTATCTGTTCCCGGCCTTAGTCTGCTTTTTCTATCAACCAAAATCGGGCCACCACAACCATCATGGTTCATATCCGGTTCCAAAATAATTCACAGGGAGTTCATTCATGACATTGAAACGTGTTGCTTTTGCTAGTGTAGCCATTCTCTCTTCTTCTGCGCAGTTTGCGGTGGCCAGCCCGGATACGACGGCGCTGATCGGCCCGGTCGCTGAATACAAAATGTATGTCATGGAAGAAGTAAACCAATATGTCACTGCCACCAAAGCATTCACCGATGCCGTGAAAAAAGGTGATATTGAAGCAGCAAAAACACTCTATGCACCGGCACGTCAACACTATGAACGGATTGAACCAGTCGCAGAACTCTTTTCCGATTTGGACGCCTCCATGGATGCGCGTGAAGACGACTACGAACACGGTGCACAAGACCCGGCCTTTACCGGTTTCCATCGTCTGGAAAAAGCACTGTGGGCGGACAGCAGCACGAAAGGCATGGAGAAGTATGCCGAACAGCTGGCGAAAGATACGGTGGAATTACAAAAACGTCTGACGTCTCTGGCGTTCCCGCCCAATAAAGTGGTTGGCGGTGCAGCCGGGCTGATTGAAGAAGTTGCCGCAACCAAAATCAGTGGCGAGGAAGATCGCTACAGCCGCACTGACCTGTGGGACTTTCAAGCCAACGTGGATGGTGCACAAAAGATTGTCGACCTGTTCCGCCCTGTCCTGGCAAAAGAAAATCAACCACTGCTGGCGAAAATCGACAGCAATCTGGCAACCGTGCATACCACGCTCGCGAAATATCGCGCGGGTCAGGGGTTTGAATCTTACGAAAAACTGACCGATGCCGACCGCAATAAGCTGAAAGGCCCGATCAATACCCTCGCGGAAGACTTATCACAACTGCGTGGCCTTTTAGGACTGAACTAATCCAGAGAACACGGGATAAATAGGAAAGAATATGCGTTTTCGCTTTACAGTACCGATGCTGTTGCTTACCGGATTCATGTCGCAAACCACACTGGCGGATGACATCAGTAAAATTAATATTAGTGTGAACGATAAGCAATGTGACCCAATGGAATTTACGGTTCCCGCGGGAAAAACGCAATTCATCGTCAAAAACAATAGTATGAAAGCGCTGGAATGGGAGATTCTGCAAGGCGTCATGGTCGTTGAAGAACGGGAAAATATCGCCCCTGGCTTTATGCAAAAAATGACCGTCGATTTAAAACCCGGCACGTATGAAACAACCTGCGGTTTATTGACCAACCCACGTGGCAAATTAGTGGTCACCGGAGATCAAGCAACATCGACCAAAACGACAGCGAACGACCTGATTGGCCCGCTGGCCGAATACAAATTCTATGTCATGATGGAAGTCGCCGAATTTGTAAAACAGACCACGACGTTTACTGAAGCCATCAAAGCCGGTCAAATCGAAGCCGCCAAGGCTTTATATGCCCCTGCCCGTCAACATTATGAACGGATCGAACCCATCGCCGAATTATTCTCCGATCTCGACAGCGCAATGGATGCCCGTGAAGATGATTTTGAACACGGCGCGAAAGATCCACTATTCACCGGTTTCCACCGTCTGGAAAAAGCATTGTGGGCAGATAAAAATATTGATGGCATGGCGGACATCGCCACAAAACTTGCCACCAATGCGAATGAATTGAAATCACGGATCAGTGCTCTCTCCTTCCCGCCAAGTAAAGTCGTCGGTGGTGCCGCCGCACTGGTAGAGGAAGTGGCTGCAACCAAAATCAGTGGCGAAGAAGAACGATACAGTCGTACTGACTTGTGGGATTTTCAGGCCAATATCGATGGCGCCCAGAAGATTGTCGACTTACTGCATCCACTCCTTGAAAAAGCCCATCCAACACTACAAACCGCGATTGATGACAATCTGACAACAGTCCACAACACTCTATCGAAATATCGCGACGGTGATGGTTTTGCTTCGTATGAAAAACTTTCCGATGCAGACCGAAACGCACTGAAAGCGCCAATCACGGCACTGGCGGAAGACTTATCCAAACTACGTGGCGCATTGGGGATCAATTAAGATGGGATGTCCGTTTTCTGCCTTGTGGCAAACCCTGGCCGGGAAAAAAGTGACTGCCCCCCACCCACTTCCAGCAGAGCATGCAGAGGTAGCACTAGCAGTACCGGATGTTCCGACTGACAGCTCGCGTCGTTCATTTCTATTCGGTGTGGGCGCTGCTGGCGGTGCATTAGCCGCAGGCACTTTGCTTGGCTCAAAAGTCGTTCATGCCAACGAGAAATATATTGAGCCTGCACAAGCGAAATTTTTAAAACAACCGTTTTATGGTCAGCATCAGAGTGGAATCACAACACCGCAACAAGCAGCAATGATGCTGGTCGCGTTCGATGTGTTGGCAACCAATAAAGCTGGTTTAATTCGTTTGTTTGAACTGCTGACAGAACGCTGCGCATTTCTGATGAACGGCGGAAAAGTGCCTCAAGTCGATGATAAAATGCCGCCGCTCGATTCCGGCATCATGGGCAATCATATTTATCCCGATAATCTGACCATCACGGTCTCTGTCGGTACTTCATTATTTGATGAACGTTTTGGTCTTGCAGCACTCAAACCCAAACAGCTGAAAAAAATGGCCCGTTTCCCGAATGACGCACTCGATGCGAAGTGGTGTCATGGTGATTTGCTTATTCAGATATGCGCGAACAGTAACGAAACAGTTTTACATGCACTGCGCGATATCATCAAACAAACACCCGATCTTCTGGCCGTTCGATGGCGTCGAGACGGTTTTATTTCCGCGCATGCCGGTGCCAGCCAAGGCAAAGAAACACCAATCAACCTGCTTGGGTTTAAAGATGGCACTGCCAATCCTGACACCAGCAATCATCCATTAACCAATCATATTCTCTGGATCTCACCAGAACATGGTGAACCGGCTTGGGCAACCTACGGCAGTTATCAGGCGGCGCGATTGATCCGGTTTTATGTGGAACGGTGGGATCGCACACCACTACAGGAACAAGAAGCCATCTTTGGCCGGAAACGAGATACAGGTGCACCACTCGGGAAACGTCATGAACATGATGATCCGGATTATGCATCTGATCCGGAAGGTAAACGGATCCCGCTGGATTCCCATATTCGCCTGGCAAATCCACGCACGCCGGAAACCGAGAAAAATTTGATTCTACGCCGTGGTTACAGCTATTCCGCAGGCATTAGTGGTTCAGGGCAACTGGATATGGGTTTACTGTTTGTCTGTTGGCAAGCCAGTCTGGAGAACGGTTTTATCGGGGTGCAGAAAAAGTTGGATGGGGAACCGCTGGAAGAGTATGTCAAACCATTCGGGGGTGGTTATTTCTTCACGCTGCCCGGCGTACCCAAACCCGGCCATTATCTGGCCCAGCCACTACTGGAAGCCTAATCACAAAGCCGCTATTACTCTGCGGCTTTTTTTATACGCATGCTTTTCTCTGGCAGCCACCACCGCGCCAGCAGAATTCCCGCCTCATATAACAAACACAACGGCAGCGCGAGTAACACCTGGGACAAAACATCAGGTGGAGACAGCAACATGCCGACGATAAACGCCAGCACAATCGCATGCGGACGTTTTTCACTAAATGAGGAGACTGAAACAACGCCCAGACGACACAGCATCGCCTGCAGAAGCGGTAACTGAAACGCCACACCAAAGGACAAAAACAGGGTCATGATGAAATCAAGATAACTGCCAATATCTGTGGCCATGGTAACGCCTGTTGGCAGGGTGCCAACCATAAACTGAAAAGTCAGCGGCAGTACCACCGCGTAGGCAAATGCAAATCCAGCATAAAACAACAGCACACTCCCGAACAGTAACGGCCACAATAACCGACGTTCATGCTGATATAACGCTGGTGCCACAAAGGCCCACAATTGCCAGATCAAATAAGGAAATGCCACCACGATTGATACAAAAAAGGCGAGTTTCAGCGGCACAATAAAGGGGGCCGCGACAGCGGTCGCGATCATCTGCGTACCACTTGGCAACACCGACAAGAGCGGTTGTGCTAACAGGTGATAGAGCGAGTTCGCTTCAACACTGAATGCAAGAAATAAGCAGGCAACCAAAAGCACCGCACGTAATACACGTCGGCGCAGTTCAAGCAGATGAGAGAGAAACGTCATGTCATTGATCATGCGGTTTTGAGGTTGCATCTATCGTCGCGATCTCTTTTTCCAGCGATGCACGCGTCTTAGACCATGCGGCATTGACCTGCCGACGAACCCGTCCCAAATCTCTGAGTAATCCGGGTAATTTTTCCGGTCCGAACACCAGTAACGCAACCACCGCACATAACACCAGCTCACCAAAGCCGATATCAAACATCGTTACGCGTCCTGATCTTTATCCGTCGCTCTTGGTTCCTGACCATTCATCGCCCGACGAAAATCACGGACTGCATGCCCGACATCACCACCGAGTGCACGGATCTTTTTGGTACCGAACAAAACAATCGCAATAAACGCAATCAACAATAATTCCGTCACACTAAAATGCATCTTCCACTCCGCCAGATAAATCACAAACGATAATATATATCATTTGCATTATCATAGCCAAGTCGATTCTCCGAACAACTCAGCTGCACTGTTCACTGGTTCTCCGCTTGTATCAACCGCCCGCCACCAAGGAGAAGGCTCTCTCAGCATCGATAAATAAACTGGCTCCCCAATCTGAGGTAATAGGACAGAAACACCCACCTGATTTGCGACTTCAGAAACCCGTTCAAAAGGTTCATCCCAATTATGAAATGCCAGATCAAAGGTACCATTATGAATCGGCAACATGTATTG
>QKFI01000121.1 GCA_003251455.1 Tolumonas sp. | reverse complement strand
ATAACAATTTATTACACAGCAAAATTCCGCAATTTCTCTTTAAAACGGTGTGATATACGGAAAAGAAAGATGGATTTTTTCCATATATCCTGAAACTGGGGCGTTGTTTTTGGATTGGTAAAGCTACCGCCGCCGGTGCGCCGGATGTGTCACATCTGCGAAAGATGCTGTGCAGTTATTCGTATCAGCGTAATCGATTGGGGCTGGGAGAATCAATTGAATTCGTACGTCATTTGATGATGCCGATCAAGAATAAGACTTGTAAGAGTGAAGGCATGCGGGCTTGGTTATCCCGCATGTTTTTAAGCTGGGTGTTTAGTCTCTGCGAAGTGGTTGGCACATGCAGTGCACACCGCCACCGCCTTTGGTGATCATGCTGATGTCTGGGTCATAGACTTTTAGGCCGTGGGCAAGGCATTGCTCTTTGAGCGATTGACTCTCGTAGGGGAGTAATACGCGCTCGTTTCCTAATGAGACAATGTTACATCCTAGTTCCATTGCATCTTTGTATGAAACGTCAATAAACTCGATATTTTTAGCTTTCAGCCAGGCAATGACATCATCTGGTAGCACTTCTGTACATACAGCAGCCAGTTTGTCTGCAACCATGACGCACTGAACATCCATATGCAGGAAGTGTGGATCAAATTTACCGATTTTGAATTCCCAGCCTTCTTTTTCAAACCAACCTTTGACTTGCTCTGCGCCTGCCAGACTGGTTCGCTCGCCTGAACAACCGCATAGCACTGCGCCTGGTTCGATGAGCATGAAGTCGCCACCCTCGAAGGTGCCAGCTGTGACACAGTCATAAATAGGAATATCCATTTCCTGATAAAAGCTGACTGCAGCTACCCATTCTCCACGTCGCCATGGACTAAACATTTGAGAAATGATTGGCCCCCACGGTGTCATGACTGAAGAGTCTCGCGCATAAATAGAGTAGGGCTGATCAGCTTGTGCAGGAAAAAAATGAACGTTGACGTCAGTTGACCGATAAACGTCGAGCATTTCTTCATACTGCTTTTTAGCAACAGCAGCATCAAAAGCGATTCCGTCTCTTAAATAGCGTCGAGATGTTGCATTGCCTGCACGCCATGAAAAATATTCGATTGGACCGATCAGTACATCTCTTAATACACCGGTTTCTGAGGTAATTCCCCAATTTTTTAGTGGCTGAGTATTCCCTTGTTCTAAACGGTTTTGTAGAAAACTAGTCATCATTGCTCCTTGATTTCTGATACTTTCGCGAGCTGTAAGAGGGATTGCAGCAAAACATTGGCACCTAAGGCCGCATGTTCTGGTTCAATAGATTCTTTTTCGTTATGTGAGATGCCGTTTTTGCAGGGAATGAAAATCATGCCGACTGGCGCAATCCGTGATAGATACACAGAGTCATGGCCAGCGCCAGAAACGATATCCAGAGACGGTGTGTTTATGATTTCACAACTTTTACGGATAGCTTCGATGCAATCAGGATGGAATTGAACTGCAGGTGATTGCCAAACAGTATCGACTGTCACCTTGATCTCGCTATCAAACTGCTGACATAGATCTGTAAATGCATCACACAGTGCTATGAGTCTTTCTTGCTGGGGATGGCGTAAATCAACTGTAAAACTTGCGGTATGACCAGGTAGAACGTTCAGATCACCAATGGTTAGTTTTGCCTGATCATCGATTTGTTCAACGAGTTGATAAAGTTGATGAATCAATTGACTCATACTTTTCACAGGGTCTTTACGCATATTCATCGGCGTCGGGCCTGCATGCGTGGTTTCACCCTGTAATGTAACGGTGTACCAATTCATACCCTGGACACCAGTGACAATTCCAATCGGTAGTTCTTTGGCTTCTAAGACAGGACCTTGCTCAATATGGAGCTCTAAAGCTGCAGCGATCGGAAAGTGTTTGCATGATGCAGTACCTAATTCGCCAGATGTTTGCAGTGCGGTTGCAACAGAGATACCTTTAGCATCTGCTGCAGCTAGCATTGTCGTTTCATCAAATACCCCAGCAAAAACACCAGAACCCATCATGGCTGGCGCAAAGCGGGCACCTTCTTCATTTGTCCAGACTGCAATTTCAATCGGGTGTTGTGTTTGAATGTCTTGCTCATGCAGTGTTTTCATTACTTCAAGCGCAGAAAGTACGCCATAAACACCATCATACTTTCCACCAGTCGGTTGCGTGTCGAGATGTGAACTCATCAACACTGGCGGAAGCTGATTATCTTGACCATTCCAATGAACAAAAAGATT
>QKFI01000430.1 GCA_003251455.1 Tolumonas sp. | reverse complement strand
TTTCTCTTCTGTTGTTCTTGTCATGATCGCCATGTTTTCCGTACAAGCCGGTGGATCACTCGCTAAATTACTATTTCCTCTTGTCGGGGCTGAAGGGGCTACCTCATTACGTATGACGGTCGGGGCTGTTGCGCTTACTGTGGTATTGAAACCGTGGCGCATGTCGATCACTGCCGCAAACTTTGTTCCTTTGCTTATCTACGGAATTGTGCTGGGTGGGATGAATTTCCTGTTTTATCAGGCGATACAGACCTTACCCCTCGGTGTTGCAGTTGCCTTTGAGTTTACCGGGCCGCTTGCTGTCGCTTTATTTGCCTCCCGCCGTTGGATTGATCTCTTATGGGTTGGTTTTGCGCTGGCCGGATTAGTCATGTTATTTCCAGTTGGGATTAACACGACTGATATTGATCTGGTTGGTTCTTTATTTGCCTTGGGCGCTGGTTTTTGTTGGGCAATCTATATCATTGCTGGCAAGAAAACAGGGATGAGTAACGGTGCCGGTTCAGTCGCGATTGGTTGTACGATTGCAGCTGTTATTTATGCGCCAATTGGTTTTGTTCAGGCTGGCACATCGATTTTTTCGTGGCAGGTGTTACCGCTTGCGTTAGGGGTTGGAATTTTATCGACCGCATTACCTTATGCGCTCGAAATGAAAGCGCTCACCAAACTGCCAGCCAGAACGTTTGGCACATTGATGAGTCTGGAGCCTGCGATTGGTGCGATGGCTGGTTGGTTGATTTTAAGCGAGGCGCTAACAATCACGCAGTGGACTGCCATTGGCGCTATCGTTTGTGCTTCGCTCGGGGCGACATTAACGATTAACACATCCAAATAAAAGAAGCCTGCGTAATGCAGGCTTCTTTCAATGAATCAAGATGAAAATTTACTGATGATTTAGATCCTGAATCGCGTCGATCACCATACCGGTACCGATCGCCATTAAAAGCACATCACCAGCCACGCGTACATATTTATAACCTGATGGCGGCACGCCTAACTGAATTGAAATACTTGGTGGTAAATCATAATAAACGACATCACTAGGGAGTCGATGTCCAACCTGCCATTTCTTGGCTTGTCCCGGTGGCATGCACCCATTGTGCTTTTTACTCAGTCCCGGTGGGCAACGACCAGTGTTATAGCTATCCCGATAATAATCACGAACGACATTTCGCTGACTATCATTGAAATGAACTGATACATGAGACTGTTGTTGATTCTGTATTCTGTAGTCGTTATTTACTTGTTGTGTATTTTTGTTTTGGGAAGAGCGTTGCATTTGTTGAGGCGCGGCTTTGCCTTGTTGTTGCTTGTTACCCTTTTTCTTCCATAGCTCTTCCTGTTTCTGATTTCCCTGATTACCGGGTTTATCAGCGAAAGCAGGAAAGGCAATAAAAGAGGCAAGCCCGGCCAGCAAACACAATTGAGTTTTTTTCAGTGTTACAAAGGGCATTGGATTCTCCTTACAGAAGTTTTTGTAATGCCATTTCTTATTATGAATCAAAAGAAACCACTTCACAGTAAATCGGTTATGAATCAATTACAACCCATAAAACTAAGGGCGATAGGCTCGAAGAAAAACTTTTACCGCCTGATTGATCGTACTTTCTATTTGCGCCTGTTCAGGGAAGGGGATTGCATGAAGTGCGACTGGCTCAAATAGCTCTGACTCAATCAATGCTTTTAAATGCATGGCGCAAGTGAGGCTATTTGCTTGCATGAGCAGGCCTTCATCCATTTTTGTTTTTAAATAGTTGCTTAATTCGGTCCAACCGCGTTTCGGTCCATTTTCATAGAATTG
>QKFI01000308.1 GCA_003251455.1 Tolumonas sp. | reverse complement strand
ACAGGAAGCAAAGCTTCATAGCCTGCAAACCAGATACATAAACCGATCACCAAAAAGAACGATGGATGCGCTTGGGCTATTTTTTGAAATTTCATACTGCACACTTCATTAATTACATTTCATAGTCTTCTGTTAGGAAGACGCAGTAACAGACAAAAAGATGCAGATATTTTTAAAAAAATTAAGGCCACGAAATGGTGGCCTTTGTGATTTACGAATCTGGATGAAATCAGCGAGGTAAGAGTTTAAGTGTATTCAGCGTCACTTCTCTGATGTTTGCCGTAAGTTTTGGATCTTCAATCAGCGATTGACCGTAGGAAGGTATCATCGCCTTTAGCTTCTCTTGCCAGCTGGCAGTTTTCATTTGTTTATGGAAACAACGCTCTAATACATCAATCATTGTTTTTACACTGACAGACGCACCAGGAGATGCACCCAACAATGCTGCGAGGCTACCATCCTGACTGGCTACAATTTCCGTACCGAATTCCAACTTGCCCCATTTCTTCTCACCACGCTTTATCACTTGCACACGTTTACCTGCATGCGCCAGTTTCCAGTCATGCGCATTGGCATCAGGAATAAACGCTTGCAGTGATTCCATTCGTTGGCTGTGAGTCTGAAAAACCTCTTTGACCAGATATTTTGTTAAGTCCATGTTGTCTTTACCAGCACCGAGTAAGCTTTTGATGTTACCAGGTCGGACCGATTTCATCAGATCCAGTCTTGAGCTATTTTTGAGGAAACGGGTAGTGAAACCAGCATACGGACCAAACAAGAGACTCGCTTTTCCGTCAATGATTCGGGTGTCCAGATGAGGCACTGACATCGGTGGTGCGTTGACCGCGGCCAGACTATAGACTTTCGCATGATGTTGTTTAATCAGTTCCTGATTCCGACAAATCAGCCATTGTCCACTGACCGGGAATCCACCATAACCTGCAGCTTCCTGAATACCTGATTTTTGCAATAAACGTAAAGCAATACCACCGGCACCAAGAAACACAAAAGGGGAATCAACAGTTAAAGATTCGCCTGAATTCTGAACTTCTGCTTTGATGACCCATTTTTTCGTTGAATTACCTGCGCGATTCAGTGCTGTTACTTTCGTATTGGTAAATAATTGGAAGTTAGCGTTCTTCTTGAGATATTCAACAATGATCCGGGTGATTGCACCAAAATTCATATCCGCACCATGTGCAACCCGAGTCGCGGCAATACGAGGTGGAATCTGGCGTCCACACATCATCAATGGCATCCATTCCGCTAATGTATTTTCATCTTCGCTCCATTCCATCGCAGAAAAAAGATGATGTTTTTTCAATAAGTTATATCGTTTTTTTAAAAAATCGATATTGTGATCACCCCAGACTGCACTGATATGCGGAACACGATTAATGAATAATTGTGGGCTAATGCTTGGATCGGAATGAACAAGATGCGACCAAAACTGAAGAGAAATTTCAAATGCGGAATTGATTTCCAAGGCGCGCTGAATATGAACTGCTCCTGATTTATCTTGCGGGGTATAGTTCAGTTCACAATAACCAGCGTGGCCTGTTCCGGCATTATTTAGTGCCTGAGAACTTTCTAATGCTATTTCCGGAAGCTTTTCGATCATACAAATGTGCAAGGAAGGGTCTAGTCGGTGAATGAGCATTGCCAGCGTAGCACTCATGATTCCACCACCTACTAAGGTGATATCCGTATGAATCGAAGCCATGTAAGAAAGTCCATTAAGCAATAAAGGCATAAATTACATGCATTTTATCTCTTAATAGCGTTGGTTTTCTAGACAGTAACT
>QKFI01000103.1 GCA_003251455.1 Tolumonas sp. | reverse complement strand
CTGATGACATTACATGCGTCGAAAGGGCTCGAGTTTCCTTATGTCTTCATGATTGGCATGGAAGAAGGTCTTTTACCGCATCAAAGCAGTATCGATGAAGACAACATTGAAGAAGAACGCCGACTAGCCTACGTGGGAATTACCCGGGCACAAACCGAGTTAAGTTTTGTCATGTGTAAAGAACGACGTCAATTCGGGGAAACAATTAATCCGGATCCAAGTCGGTTTTTGATGGAATTACCACAAGATGACCTGCAATGGGAACTGCGTAAACCGGCTGCGACGGCAGAACAGCGTCAGCAGAAAGCAAAAACCGGCATCGCGAATCTGCGAGCCATGCTGAAAGAGAAAGGTTAATGAAGGCAAAGACATCTCGCTGGCAAAACCGTTTTACCCTGAATGTTCGTGTAAGCACCCTGGTACTGGCGATCATTCCGGTACTGGTCATTCTGGGATGGCTTGGTATTTGGTTACCAGAAAACATCAGAACACTCATGCTATCTCTGTTTGATCAACTGGGTTTATTGGTCTGGTATCCGTTGACAGCCATCGTTTTAGCGCTGGCCTTTTTTGTCGCGGCACTCTTTAAAAAACAGTTTCGCTGGCAGTATCTACTGGAAAGTGGAATCGGGATTTGGATCCTACTGAATTGGCCAATTTACTGACGAGATCACTGGCTCTTCGTGCACAAACATGGCAGGATGGGCTCAGCAATTCCTTACAATCTGTCTGTCGTTAACATAAAGAATTATTAAGTAATTGAAGGTGGATCACTCAATGCAAAACAAAGAAATGAATAACATTCTGGAATTCGTTCGTGTTGCACGTCTGAAAAACAAACTGACTCGTGAAATCGAAGATAACGCTCGTAAAATCCGTGACAACCAGAAACGTGTTGCGTTACTGAGCAACCTGACTGAATACCTGAAACCAGGCATGACTTATGAAGACGTTCTGGAAATCATCCATAACATGAAAGGCGACTATGAAGATCGCGTGGATGACCTGACCATTCTGGGTGCGGAACTGTCTAAACAACGTCGTGAAGCAAGCAAACAACTGCGCAACTTCCCACGAGCTTTCCGCAGCACGAATAAAGACGCTGCTGAATAAGCGAAAAGTACAAGAAAAAACGACGGGCTAGCCCGTCGTTTGTTTATTTGATTTCCATTCAGTGCATTAGTTCCCAGCGATTTTCATTTTCTCAATCAGCACAGAACCAGACTGCAGACTAGTCCGTAAATCAACATCATTCCCGACCGCAACAATGCTGCTGAACATATCTTTCAGGTTACCTGCGATCGTAATTTCTTCGACTGGATACATGATTTCACCATTTTCCACCCAGAAACCAGTCGCACCACGAGAATAATCACCGGTCACGATATTCACGCCCTGCCCCATCAGCTCACTGACAATCAAACCTGTACCCATTTGTTTAATCAAATCAGCATAGGACTCATCGCGTCCGGTGACCCGCCAGTTATGAATGCCACCAGCATGGCCGGTCGGTTGCATTCCCATTTTCCGAGCGGAATAAGAAGTTAATAAGTAAGTTTGTAATACACCATTTTCGATAATCGAACGATCCAGCGTTCTGACCCCTTCGCTATCAAATGGCGTACTTGCCAGACCTTTCTTCAAATGAGCAAGTTCTTTAATCTGCAGCCAGTCCGGGAAAATAGAGGTATTCAGACTATCCAACAGGAATGACGATTTACGATAAAGATTTCCACCACTGATCGCAGATACCAGATGGCCAAACAAACTATTGGCTGTGCGTGGTAAAAATAATACCGGCACTTCGGTAGTATTGATTTTCCGTCCGCCCAGATGTTCTACGGTGCGCTTCACAGCATCTTCAGCAATTCGTTCCGGTGTCCATAATTCAGATAATTCACGTGCGGTGCTGAAGCTGTAATCGCGTTGCATATCGCCATCTTGTTCGCCGATCAGGACGCAACTTAATGAATGACGACTCGCAGCATAACCTTTCACAAAGCCATGGGTATTTCCGTACACCTTGATACCATGGTGACTGGAAAAGTTTCCGCTGTCAGATTGTTTGATTCGTGGATCAAGCGATAAAGCATGCAATTCACAACGGCGTGCTAAATCAAGCCCATACTCCGGATCCAACGCGACCGGATACAACAATTCCAGATCGGGTGCGTCCCACCCCATCAGTTCTTTATCAGCTAATCCGGCACATGGGTCGACCGCGGTATATTTCGAAATTTCCAACGCAGCTTCGATACAGCGGCGGATCGCGTCCTGACTGAGATCGGCAGTTGAAGAAGAGCCTTTACGACCATCCCGATACACGGCGATCCCTAAAGCGCCATCTTTGTTGAATTCAATATTTTCAACTTCACCACCCCGGGTGTTCACCGAGATCCCGGTTTGTTTACTGATCGAAATTTCGGCGCTATCTGCACCTAATTGCTGCGCAATCTGTAATGCATCACTCACGATGCTTTCGAGGTGATTTTGTTCTTGCAATACTTGTTCTTCCGAGTTCATCACTGTTTCCCGATTGCATTTTTTAACAGGCTACCACAGATACCTGTTACCATATAAGAGAGGAATTAACGAAGAGTGACACAATGAATCATCAGAATACAGACCACGACGAGTGGGATGACGATTACGTCAGTAAAAGCGAGCTAAAACGTGAAGCAACCGCACTGCAAAAACTGGGTGAAGAGTTGGTGAACTTGAAGCCTGCTGAGCTGGAGCGCGTGCCACTGGATGAAGATTTAATTGATGCCATCGAAACCGGTCATAAGCTGAAAGGGAAACACGAAGCATTTCGTCGTCATCTGCAATATATCGGCAAACTTATGCGTAATCGGGATGTCGATGCGATCAAGCAGGTAATGGATGATATCCGTAGCCGCAATAACAGCACAAATGCGCGTCTTCATAAACTGGAACAATGGCGCGAACGGCTTCTCAATGAGGGCGACGCGGCCATTAATGAGGCAATGGGTGTTAGCCATACCCTGGAGCGTCAGAAATTGCGCCAGCTGATCCGCCAAGCGAAAAAGGAACAGGAAGCAAACCAGCCGCCAGTCGCTTTCCGTGAATTATTTAAATATCTGCGCGAACATATGGATGATGTATTGTAACGCGTTAGACGTAGTAAAAAAGAACCCACCATTGGTGGGTTCTTTTTTATCTGAGAAAGGATCAGTTGGTACCGCCCACGGTCATTTCGTCCAGTTTCAGGGTTGGTTGTCCAACACCAACCGGAACACTCTGACCATCCTTTCCGCAAACACCGACACCATGATCTAGTGCCAGATCATTACCCACCATTGAGACATGTTGCATCGCTTCCGGACCATTCCCGATCAATGTTGCCCCTTTGATCGGCGCAGTAATTTTGCCATTTTCGATCAAATACGCTTCGGAAGCAGAGAACACAAACTTACCGGAAGTAATATCAACCTGTCCGCCACCAAAATTCGGTGCATAAATACCTTTTTTGACAGACTCAATGATTTCCTGTGGATCATATTCGCCTGGCAACATATACGTATTGGTCATACGAGGCATCGGCAAGGATGAGTAAGACTCTCGACGACCATTACCGGTCGAAGCAACGCCCATCAGACGCGCATTGAGCTTGTCTTGCATGTAGCCTTTCAGGATGCCGTTTTCAATCAGTACCGTATTCTGTGTCGGCGTACCTTCATCATCAATGGTGAGAGAACCTCGACGACCACTCAGCGTACCATCATCAACAATCGTGCAATGCTTGGATGCAACCTGTTGACCGATTTTTCCACTAAATGCGGAAGAGCCTTTCCGGTTAAAATCACCTTCCAGACCATGACCAACGGCTTCATGTAACAAGACGCCCGGCCAGCCGGCACCCAGAACGACCGGCATCAGACCAGCAGGTGCATCAACCGCATCCAGATTGATCAGCGCCTGACGCACTGCCTCTCTGGCATAGCTATAGGCACGGATTTCACCGTTTTCCGGTTCAAAGAAATAGTCATATCCGGAACGGCCACCGCCACCGGCACTCCCGCGTTCACGACGACCATTCTTTTCTGCAATGATCGTGATGCTCAGGCGAACAAGCGGACGAATGTCCGCCGCCAAAGTACCATCCGTTGCAGCGACCAACACTTCTTCATAGATCCCGGATAAGGATGCAATAACCTGATTAACAGCCGGATCGAGAGAACGGGCAAACTTATCCAGTTCCTCCAATAAGGCAATTTTGTGGTGCTGCTCCATGCCTGGGATCGGATCAATCGCTGGATAACGTGCTTCTGCTTTTTTCGGTTGCCAGATTTTTATTTTGCCATCACCGGCGGCTGAGGATACACCACGCGCAGCGACCACAGCCTGTTCCAGCGCTGTCAGACTGAGTTCATCTGAATAAGCAAAACCAGTTTTTTCACCGCTGATAGCGCGAACACCAACGCCCTGCTCGATGTTATAACTACCGTCTTTAACGATACCGTCTTCCAACATCCAGGATTCATGGACACTGCTCTGGAAATAAAAATCGCCAAAATCGATCTGATTGCGCATTAATTGCTGTAACTGTGAAGCGAGCAGATCGTGATCTAACCCCTTGGCAGCTAATAAACGTTCGCTGACTTGATTTAATAACATGAATTATTCACTCCATACCGGTTTCATTCTTGCATGATGCAGGACCGGCATTGATTTGCGGATATTCTCTATTTTTTGCGGCTCAAATAAAGCACTGATGACGCCCGTCTGGGTGCCCTGTATCGCAAGGATGTCGCCCCAGGGATCAATAATCATGGAATGACCCCAGGTTTCACGCCCGCCCTCATGGACACCACATTGATTAGCTGCGATCAGATAACACTGATTTTCGATCGCACGAGCCTGTAACAATGCTTGCCAATGCGCCTGACCAGTCACTTTCGTGAATGCAGCCGGGACCAGAATCACGTCGGCGCCTTGTAATCGGAGCGCATGGTAAAGTTCCGGAAAACGAACATCATAACAGATACTGAGTCCCAGTCCGCCGAATGGCGAACTGATGACCTGAGTCAGACTACCGGGCACAAAAGAATCGGATTCACGATAACGGCCACGAGCGTCCGCTACATCAACATCAAATAAATGCAGTTTATGATAATAGCCCGCCAGTTCCCCCTGCGGGTTAAAGACCAGCGATGTGGTATGAACTTTGTTTTTTTGCGGCACGAGGGTTGGCAATGAGCCTGCGACCAGCCAGATCCCATATTCTTTTGCCCATTCGCTTAATTGACGCTGCACTTTGCCTGAGCCGACGGGTTCTGCCAGCTGCTGATAGTCTCTTGTGCTGCCCATACAAGCGAAGTTTTCAGGTAACAACACCAGACACGGACGAGCAACAGGTAATTGCTTCAGCTGTTGGCTGATTTGTTCCCGGTTTACACCCCAGTCCACCTGAGAATTCAGTTGTAGCGCGACTAATTGCATCACTTCTTCTCCGTTGTGTCCTTTGTTTCCAATTTTACTTTTTCTTTTTTACGCCCCAACTCGGTAATGGCTGGAGACATGAGCGGACCATGAATACCATAACTCACTTCAGTAATGGCATCAAAAAACGGCTGTAATAAAGTTGTTGCAGCTAACACAACGACACCGGTAATCGGCGTAATCGCAAATGCGGTTGCAACGCCAAACCCACCAGTGAGTTGAGGTGAAAACGTTACCTCATAATCAATCAGCTGTTTACCCAGATCCACCGTTCCGTGACCATTCAATTCACCGGAATGACTTTCCAGTATCAAATCATTATTACGTAATACGCCCTGATTTAGTTTTCCACTGAAGCTAATCCGTTTGAAATAAAGCCCATCACTGAAAATATCCCGGAAATCGAGACTGATGCGCTGCACAATCGCATTGAGGGAGAATAACGATAGCAGACGGTTTCCGCCGGTATTTTTGATTTCCCGCAGGATCCCTTCTTCGGTGACTACTTTGATATCGCCATTCAGAGAAGCCATTTTCGGTTGTATCAGCGCGCCCGGCCAGGAAACATCAAATGAGGCATGGCTTTTCGTGCCGGTTAACCCCGGATCAAAACCAAAATGCCCCAGGAATAATTCGGTATTGCTACTGTCCAACTTGCCCTTGATTCGACTGACTGCTGGATCAGCCAGCTGGCATCACCATCAAAGACGGTATTCGCTACCTGCCAATGTAAATGACGAATTTCACCACCATCCTTGACGGGCACGAGTTCAGCATTAATTTGCCCCAGAACATTGCCGCCATAACGACAATCCTGACAAGTGAAGTTGAGCCGAGGCCAACGGGAAAGCAGATTTTGCTGCTCAGAGAGACTCAGCGGTGTTTGATCCTTATTGGTGGTTTCAGACCAATACAATCGGGCAAGATCAACTTTCACCGGTTCGGAATCAGTCTTCGGTAACCTGATATTTCCCTGCACATTATTGCTTTCCAGCCAGATACGGTTGCCATTCCGATCCGGTGTCAGATTAAAACGGACATTCCGCCAGATTTGCTCCCCTATGTGGAGTTTATCAACCCGGACATCGGCCGCACCTTGAGCGGGGAATCGCTGGGATGAAGCTTGTCCACCTGCATCAGACCATTGCTTCCACCAATCCAGCCAGGCCGATACATCTGCCTCGCTCAATAAAGCATTTACAGAAAACGGCAGTGAGGGTCCGGCCTGACGATCGACAATCAGATTATCCAGCCAGAAACGATTAAAACGGGCGGATTGAGGTGACCAATCGGCATCGAGCCGCCATTCATGATTCAGCGACCCTTTGATCACGCTGCTATCCTGATTGCCACTCAATGATAATTGAAGCGGCCAGCTTCGGTTCGCTGATTTGCGGAACGGTAGTGGAAAGTCCAACCCAAGACCATTCAGATTACTGTTGACCGATGCCTGATAATAATAATGCCCCCCTGGATACAACTGCAGATCCAGATCCCCTTTCCAGTTCATATCCCCAGAGAGGTTATTCTTTATCGCAGCATCAAATAAGGTATCTCGCTTTTTAGACCATTCGCTCTGAATGCCCAATTTCACCTGATAGGCTTTTTCTGTTTGTTTCCCCTGATAATCAACCTGTACCGGTTGCCCCCACAAGGAAGCCTTCAGGTCAGAAATCGCTGTCTGGTCATTGTCAAACTTCAACACACCATCAAGATTGGTTAATGGCAGATCCATACTCGGGATGAAGAGATTGTTCTGCTTTAGCGTTACTTCACCTTTTGCATTCACCTGAGCGCCGTCTAGCGGGATATCTAACTGTAAAGTCCCGGTGATTGGTTTACTGATCTGGACAGACTGCAAAGCACTTCCAACCGATTTTTGCAGTGGCGAATCATATAAGTACTGACTTACTTCCTCACCCTCGCCGGCAACATCCGCATCGATATATAAATGAGCACCTGGGGCCAGATTTGGGATCCAAGCGTGCAATCGGGAAGCTGTTGCCTTACTTAAATGCGCAAAATCGCCCTGCATATCCAGCTGGTCATTCTCAAACAGCAGATTCAGCGACAAATCTGTTAGTGGCTGCCAACCTTTTCCAAAGGCAAATGTCGCGTTTCGAAGTGGAACCCATGCCTGAAAGACACCAGCATGTTGATGATATGGAAAATCACTCAGCGCTCCATGCCAGAGGATACGGGCATTTTCAGCAGTCCCTCCTTGTAGCGCCTCGGTCAGATACTGAATGATTGGTTCACCCATCGCGCCATGCGGAAAATAGAAATGAGCTGCACGCGCATCGGCTAAATCCACCCGGCTATCGAGCGCCAGAAATAGCGGCAAAGCATTATCCTGAGACAACGAAAAATCGGTTTCAGTGGTGACGTTATCAGTTTGAAGATGGACATGTTTTCCCTCAAGGGTCCAACCCTGAGGCTGCAACTGCCACTTGAGATCAGCGCTAAACGCACTCACCGGCCAGGCTTTTTCAAAATAAGGCTGAATATCCCATTCCTGAGGTGCTGCCTGATGGACGGATAACGTCACACCATCTTTTGTGACCTCAAATTGCCCCTGAATACCGCTCAGCCCCGGGATCATCCGCCATTTTTGCCAGGTCAAATCACTTAACAGACCGGAAACTTTCCATTCATCAGAGCGTTCATCATGACTAAACGAAATTCCTTCGATCCGCCCTTCCGGAGCAAGGGTTCGTAATGCCTCTTCCCCCGGAGAACCAACCGGAAGAAATAAACTCGCAATGGGCACCAGATCGTTCAGTAAAATCGGGTCGACCTGCCCCTCAAACAAACTTCCTTCATGCACAACATTCAAATGCCAGGGACGCCATGCATCCGCGCTACTTCTGACCTGCAGGTCATGGCTTTGCATGGTCCAACCCGTTGCCGTTTTCTGCCAACGGATATCCCCCCCCTGCATGGCTAAAGAATGTTCGGTTTCTTGCTGTTGCCAGTTCAGTTGATTTTGCCCCAACGTGAGCAATCCATCCTGCCAGGCGCCGGGTTTTCGTTCCAACCAGAACTGAAAGTCCAGTTTTCCATGCACTGAACGCACGTTTTCCGCTAATGGCGTCGGGAAAAGACCATCAAAATGGGTCTCATCATTCGGATTCGTAGCCAGATAGATATGGCCTTGCAAAGCATTCCATCTGGCAGGCCCTAAAAATTCAGCCTGAAATGTTAATGGCACCACTAAGGCTTGTTGTGCCAACAGCGACTGTGCAGAGAGACGATGCAGATCATCGCGATTATCCAGTACGAGTCGATTAATTTTCCAGACAGCGAGCGTGGCATTGCCCCGTAGCAGGGTCAGCGCACTATTTTGAATAGACAAAGATCGGATACGTTCCAGTAACGGCGTCAGAATTAGATCTGGGTCAGGCGCTTGGTTACTGACAGGAAGTTTAGCGGGTAAAACATACGTCACATCTGCGTCTTCAATTCTGGCATCTGCCAGACAACCCTGTGTTTTCCAGAAGGTAATAAACGGATTACAGTGCAGAGAAATCGATTTTGCAGTGAACGTCAGACGGGAATCTTTGGCCAACGGTTGCGACAGATGTGCATCGCGAACGTCGAGTTGTAATCCGAAATCTTGCCAGCTCAGCGATAGCGAACTGGCATCAATTTCTGTTGTATCAGGAAACAAAGCTCGAAAAATTTGGGGACGCCAGGCATTCAGATCCGGAATGCCTAAGCGAAGCGCTGTCACCAAGAGCGCCAGTACAACCAGCAGGGACGCAAGCAATGCGACGCCATAATGGAAAACGCTTTTTAAACGCACTTACATCATCACCACGTCATATTGTTCCTGAATATAGAGTGGTTCTGCCTGAACTTTCACCTGTTTACCAATAAACACTTCCAGTTCAGCCAGACTGTGAGACTCATCGCCATGCAAAGCGTCAGCGACCGAAGGTGACGCATAGACCACAAACTGGTCGGCATCATACGCACGGTTGACACGAATAATCTCACGCAGAATTTCATAACAAACTGAATCGACAGTTTTCACACGCCCCCGCCCCTGACAGGATGGACATTCTGCGCATAACACATGCTCGAGACTTTCACGCGTACGTTTGCGGGTCATCTCAACCAAACCTAACTGTGAGAAGCCATTGACCCCGGTTTTTGCTCGGTCTTTCTGCAACGCTTGTTCTAAACTCAGCAAGACACGACGACGGTGATCTTCACTTTGCATATCGATAAAGTCGATGATGATAATACCGCCAAGGTTACGTAACCGTAACTGTCGAGCAATCGCAGCAGTTGCCTCCACATTGGTATTAAAAATCGTTTCTTCGAGGTTACGATGACCAACGAAAGCACCGGTATTAATATCAATGGTTGTCATGGCTTCGGTCTGATCGATGATCAGATAGCCACCTGACTTCAACTCGACTTTCCGCTCGAGTGCACGTTGAATCTCATTTTCTACATCGTACAAATCAAAGATCGGTGATTCACCGGAATAGTAATCCAGTTTTCCACTCATCTCTGGTACGAATTCTTCTGTGAAGTGACAAAGTTGTTCGTAGGTCTGGCGGGAATCGACACGAATACGATCCAGATCATCACCGACAAAATCACGCAGAATACGGAATGCGAGACTCCACTCTGCATACAGCACATGACTGGTTGGATATTTTTGACGACGTTCAAGCACTTTGCGCCATAAACGCTTCAGGAAAATAGCATCCTGCTCCAGTTCATCGTCACCGACCCCTTCTGCGGCAGTTCGGACAATGAATCCACCTAATTCATCAACGTTTCGCGCCGCGATTTCCTTTAGACGTTCACGTTCTTCTTCACTTTCAATCCGCTGCGAGACTCCAACATGAGCGCTGCCCGGCATAAACACCAGATAACGGGACGGCAAAGTAATATCGGTGGTGAGACGCGCGCCTTTGGTTCCCATCGGGTCTTTAACAACCTGAACCATAATGTCTTGTCCCTGGCGGACAAGCTCGGCAATATTTCCGGCCTGGAAATGTTCTTTTTCGGTCACGTCAACGCATTCGGTATGCGGCACAATATCAGAAGCATGCAGGAAGGCTGCTTTATCCATTCCGATATCGACAAATGCGGCCTGCATCCCGGGCAAAACACGGCTGACTTTACCCTTATAGATATTTCCAACAATTCCGCGCTTTGCCTGACGTTCAATATGCACTTCTTGCAACATGCCATGATCGACGAGCGCAACTCGGGTCTCTGAAGGTGTAACGTTGACCAACAATTCGGTTGACATAATTGAGCCCTAATAATCTGAGGTCATGAATGGTGACAAATTTTTTGCAGTAACTGATCCGTTTCCAGTAATGGCAGCCCGACCACTGCCGAATAACTTCCATTTAAATGTTTGACAAATTTTCCACCGATCCCTTGGATACCATAAGCCCCGGCTTTATCTGCCGGCTCACCGGTTTGCCAATAAGAGGCTATATCTTCGGCGGTAAGTTCACGGAACGTGACGTCAGAACAGACCAGAACAACATCGCTACCGTTGACAGTCGTCAAAGCGACAGCGGTCATGACCGTATGGGTTTTCCCGGATAATAACTGAAGTATACGTTGAGCATCTGCGAAATCTGTTGGTTTTTCCAGTACTTCTTCACCAAAAACCACAATGGTATCGGCACCCAGTACCGGCCGTGCGCCCTGACATGCTTGCCAGCCAGCGACAGATTTTTCTTTGGCCAGTCGTTGCACATAAGCCCTCGCTGATTCACCGGGCTGACGTTGCTCCTCAACTTCTACTCGTAATATGTCAAACGGTACATTCAGGAGAGAGAGCAGCTCTTTTCGACGAGGTGAGGCCGAAGCCAGATACACAGCGACACTGGCAGTCATAATGGTTACCTGATGTTAAAGCGACGACGGATATGACGTAATAACAGATAAATCGATGGCCACAACAGCGTTGAGCTGATAGCAGCCCACAAAAAGCGTGGATTCATTTTCGGTGATGCAAACAGATGCTCGATCCAGAAAACCAGCAATTGACTGATAAAGATCAGAGAGCCCATCACTAAGGCTTGTTGCCAGACGGAAAAATTACGGATCACCTGATAATTACTCGCGGCAATAAAGGTAATGACCGTCATACCAAGCGCATGAATGCCAATGGTTGAACCCAAAAGCATATCAAGGATGAGACCTACGATCCATGCCGTGAGGACACCAATATGGTGCGGAGATGCGATCGTCCAGTATAGGATTGCTAATGCAGCCCAATCCGGACGGAAGCTGTCAATCGCAGCAGGAAGCGGGATCATGGCTAACCAGACTGCAGCAATCAACGTTAAATAAATAGAGCCCTTCCCGTGGCCCGTTAACGAACCGGTCATTGTTTTTTCTCCGGTTTATCCGATACAGGTTTGGTTTCTTTCTTCCCGTTATGCGTGACGGTTAATTTTGTTTGTGCCGGTTTGTTACTGCCATTTTCCGGTGATGCTGTTTTTTCTGCTGATGCCATCTTTACTTCAGGCACTTCGGCTGCCTTTTCAGTCGTTTTGGCGGAAGCAGACACGATATTCGTCGATGTGACCGGCAGTGGTCCCATCGCCTGCGCATCATCCCAAAGCAGCAGCACATACCGTAAGCGATCCAATGTCGCTAAGGGTTCAGCTTTGATATCGGCAAACGTACCCTGTGCATCCGTATCGATTTTGGTCACTTTCGCAACCGGATACCCTTCCGGGAAATGACCTCCCAGTCCGGAAGTCACCAGAATATCACCAATCCGCACATCCACATTTCGTGGTAGGTTTTTCAGATCTAATTCGTTGATATTACCGGTTCCAGATGCAATCGCCCGAATATCATTACGCAATACACGCACTGGGATGGAATGACTGACATCTGATAGCAACAGTACGCGGCTGGAAGTTTTACCGACACTCACAACCTGACCAATCACGCCCTGATCATTCACGACTGGCTGACCATCATAAACATGATGTTCGATGCCTTTATCAATTACGACCTGATAGACGAAAGGATCTGAATCGACCGAGAGTATACGAGCGACCATCTTGCGGGAATCCTGCGTGACCGGAGAGCTGAGTAACTCTTTGAGTCGACGATTTTCCTGACTAAGTTCAGCCATTCGCAATAAATCACTGCGCAGTAAAAACAGTTGTTTCTGTAATTGCTGATTTTCAGTGAGTAATTCAGTGCGGGAACGGAGTTGCTGGCTGGCCGTTTCCGCGACTTCACGCGGCACATTCGCGAGATGCAGCAAGGGGCTGGCCATTGAGTTGATATAAAGACGAACGCTGTCGAAGATATGAAAACGGGCATCCGCCACGATACCCGATAACGACAGCATCACAGTAAAAAATAAACGCAGTTGCAGCGACTGGCTGCTACTGAAGATTGTCCGCATATTCAGTCAGATTCAAATAGGCTGCCCAAAGGCAGCCCAATCCATTATTCGTAATGGAATAAATCGCCGCCGTGCATGTCGATCAGCTCGAGCGCTCGACCGCCACCACGCGCTACACAAGTTAGCGGATCTTCGGCAACTACGACAGGAATACCGGTGTGTTCCATTAACAGACGGTCCAGATTACGCAGTAACGCACCACCACCTGTTAATACCATGCCTTTTTCTGAAATATCAGAGGCTAATTCTGGTGGAGATTGTTCTAACGCCAGCATGACCGCACTAACAATACCAGTTAATGGTTCTTGCAGTGCTTCCAGAATTTCACGAGAGTTCAGCGTAAAGCTACGTGGTACCCCTTCAGCCAGGTTACGACCACGAACTTCGATTTCCATCTCTTCGTCTACTGGGTAAGCGCTACCAATCTCATGTTTGATGCGTTCCGCAGTCGCTTCACCAATCAGGCTGCCGTAATTACGACGCACGTAATTGATAATTGCTTCATCAAAACGGTCACCACCGATACGGACAGAAGAAGAATAAACGACGCCGTTCAGAGAAATAATCGCAACTTCAGTGGTACCACCACCGATATCGACAACCATAGAACCAGCAGCTTCAGAAACTGGCAGACCAGCACCGATCGCCGCAGCCATTGGTTCTTCAATTAGATACACTTCGCGAGCACCCGCACCTTGTGCAGATTCTTTAATCGCACGGCGTTCAACCTGAGTTGCACCACAAGGGATGCAGACCAGAACTCGTGGACTTGGACGCATGAAGTTATTTTCATGCACCTGTTTGATGAAATGCTGCAGCATTTTTTCAGTGACAGAGAAATCTGCAATCACGCCATCTTTCATCGGGCGAATGGCAGCAATGTTACCAGGTGTACGACCCAGCATCATTTTCGCAGCATGCCCTACAGCAGCAACAGATTTAGCTGCACCACCGCGTTCCTGACGGATAGCAACGACTGAAGGCTCGTTCAATACGATGCCTTTACCTTTTACATAAATCAGAGTATTGGCGGTACCCAAATCGATCGACAGATCGTTGGAAAACAAGCCACGAAGCTTTTTGAACATGATGCGGGAAATCCTGCTTAATTACGGATATGCGAAAAACGGCCCACTTTACCAATCCCAGTCAGGATCAGCAAGCATCCTGCGCAGGTTTCGGAGCCTCAAAGAAGTAATCATTACATAATCTGGTTATTCATGCCCTGAAAAACTCCTGTTTAGAAAATAATCATTTCCAGTTGAGTTCATCATCAATCCAAATCACTTTAAATTAGTATTCGGATTGACGACGATACGATGCGCTAGGGATGAAAATTGCGGAGAACCCCGGATACACTTCATACTGTGAAGAATCTGGAAAACACTATCGCCGGGAAAATATGGAACTCAAACGACATCATTTGGAAAAAGCCCGTCAGCAAGGTTTACTGGAACCGGCTCAAATTGACCCACTTTGGGAATTTCTGCAAAACCAACCAGCCGAGTCAGCCCAGTTTCGAGCGACACATATCTTGTTTTATCTGGGTGGCCTAATCGCCATGGCAGCCATGAGTCTTTTTATGACGCTCGGCTGGCAAAGTTTTGGTGGTCTCGGGATGTTTCTGATCGCGTGTAGCTATGGTGTTTTTGCCTGTTTACTGGCGGACTGGTTGTTATGGCGGAAGCATCAGCCGATTCCAGCCGGTTTATTAGCTGCACTTGCTGTGACCATGGTTCCGTTGGCCATTTACGGCCTTCAATATTATTTGGGGTATTGGGGTGAACACCATACCGCATATCAGGATTTTCACCGTTATATTGACTGGCGCTGGTTGATGATGGAACTTGGCACTTTATTGTTCGGAGCCATCCTGCTTTGGCGTTATAAACTGCCTTTTATGGTCATGCCGTTGGCTGTCGTACTCTGGTATCTGAGCATGGATCTGACGCCATTTCTATTCCATGATGAAGACCTGACCTGGCATTTGCGTCAACAGGTATCGATGGTTTTCGGTGGCTTGATGCTGCTTTTTGCTTTTTGGGTGGATATCCGTACACGTCATTCCCTTGATTATGCCTGGTGGTTGTATCTGTTTGGCCTGATCGCATTCTGGGGCGGGCTCTCCATGCAGCATTCTGATAGTGAATGGTCTAAATTCGGTTATTGCCTGATCAACCTCGGGCTCATTACTCTCGGCGGCATGCTGGGTCGCCGGATGTTTGCCGTGTTTGGTGGTATGGGCGTTGCCGGTTATCTGGGTTATCTGGCGTGGGATTTATTTAAAGACAGTATCTTATTCCCGTTCGTGTTGTCTTTTATCGGACTGGTTATTATCTGGCTGGGTTTACGCTGGCAAAAACATGAACATGTCATTCAATCAGCCTTACGTCAGTATTTGCCTAAATCAGTCCGGGAGTTGCTCACGCAACGTCGCTAACTGCTAACCCATTGATTTCTCGTCCTGTACCAAATTAAAAACCCGCTTCACGCGGGTTTTGCTATTTTCTATATATCGAAATCAGATATGAATATGAAAACTTAGACGTCTAAACATCTAAATGTCCATTGACATCTCCATTGTGGCCCCGTAGCATGCCGCACTGTAAATATCACGATATTCAGTCTGATTTTCTGCTTCTGCCAGTATCTGGCAGATTTTTAAATAAATTACGGTTCCTTTATGATTAAGTTATCTTCCTTATCAAAAGTGTATGGCGAAGGGAACACAGCCTTTCACGCTTTGAGGGATATAGAACTCGATGTTCCGACCGGACAAATTGTCGGTGTGATTGGTGCATCCGGTGCAGGGAAAAGCACCTTGATCCGTTGTGTCAATTTACTGGAACGTCCCACACAGGGCCGTGTGGAAGTTGATGGCGTTGATCTGACAACGTTGGATGAACAAGCGCTGACTTTGGCGCGCCGCAATATCGGAATGATCTTCCAGCATTTTAATCTGCTGTCATCCCGTACTGTATTTGAAAACATTGCATTACCCCTCGAACTGGCGAACTGGCCGAAAGAGAAAATCCATGCCCGTGTGAACGAACTGCTGGAACTGGTTGGATTAACGCATCGTGCGAAAGCGTATCCATCTCAATTGTCTGGTGGTCAGAAGCAACGCGTAGCAATTGCCCGTGCATTAGGCCCGGCCCCTAAAGTACTGCTGTGCGACGAAGCGACCTCTGCGCTCGATCCACAAACAACGCAATCAATTCTGGAACTGCTGAAAGAAATCAATCACAAACTGGGGATCACCATCTTATTGATCACCCATGAAATGGCGGTGGTGAAAAGCATTTGTGATGTCGTTGCACTGATCGATCAGGGCCGTATTATCGAACACGGCGAAGTAGGTTGGTTCTTTGCACATGCGCAATCCCCACTAGCAAAACAGTTTGTTCGTTCAAGTTTGCATCTGGAAATTCCAGCCCCCTATCTTGAACAACTGCAACAAGATCCGGCACCGGGTCTGGTGCCATTGATCCGGTTAGGCTTTAGTGGCAATACCATCGATACGCCGGCGATTTCCCATGCAAGCCGCGATTTCGGGGTCGACGTGAATATTCTGAATGCCAGTATCGAGCAGATTGGTCTCTCACGGTTCGGCTTTCTTCTGATCGAGTTATTGGGCGAAACCCCGGCACAGCAAGAAACGATTGCCTATTTGCAGGCGCAACAGATTGAAGTAGAGGTATTAGGTTATGTACAACAGTCTGTCTGAATTACTGCTGATGGCGCTGGGTGAAACTCTCTGGATGGTATTTGCTTCTGCCTTATTCGGTACCCTGCTCGGGTTACCACTTGGGGTTGCGTTACATATCACCAAACCCGGCCAGATTGCTGCGCAACCTGCGTTGAACAAGATTCTGGGGATCGTCGTCAACATCGGCCGTTCTATCCCGTTCATTATTTTGTTGGTTGCGATTATTCCGCTGACACGTCTGATCATTGGCACCAGTATCGGTACCAATGCCGCAATTGTTCCACTGGCGATTGGGGCGATCCCGTTTCTGGCACGACTGGTGGAAGGTGCGCTCATGGAGATACCGGCTGGTTTGATCGAAGCGGCACAAGCAATGGGTGCAACCCGCCAGCAAATTATTCGTAAGGTGCTGTTACCGGAAGCAATGCCTGGAATTCTCAATGCGGTAATCATCACTTTGGTTGCGTTAGTGAACTATTCCGCTATGGCGGGTGCTGTGGGCGGTGGCGGTTTGGGTGATGTCGGGATCCGTTATGGTTATCAGCGGTTTGATCCTGCCATCATGCTGATCACTGTAGCGATTCTGGTCATTTTAGTTCAAGTAATTCAAAGCGTTGGCGATCGACTGGTCAAAAAGTTTGACCATCGGTAATTCTGTTTTCCGCCCTGCGTCGGAATAAACGCAGAAAAATATAATTAGGAGTGATTATGAATTTGTTGACGAAAGCAATTGTAAGTGCAGCGATTATTGGCGCAGTGCTGACCGGTTGCGGCGAGAAAAAAGAAACTGAACTGAAAGTGGGTGCCATTGCCGGTTCTGAAGCGCAGGTTGCCGAGCAGGCAGCAAAAGTTGCGAAAGAAAAATACGGTCTGAACGTGAAAATCGTTGAGTTCAGTGATTTCGCAACACCAAACGTTGCCTTGAATGATGGCAGCATCGACGTGAACGCGTTCCAACACAAACCATATCTGGATCAGCAGATCAAAGATCGTGGCTTTAAACTGGTTGCAGTGGGTAACACATTCGTTTATCCAATCGCAGCTTATTCAAAGAAAATCAAATCACTGGCTGAGTTGAAAGACGGTGCTCAGGTTGCGGTACCGAATGACCCAACCAACCTTGGCCGTTCTTTACTGCTGCTGGAAAAACAGGGCCTGATTAAACTGAAAGACGGTGCCGGCCTGAATGCAACGAAGATGGATATCGTTGAGAATCCAAAAAATCTGGACATCGTAGAACTGGAAGCGGCACAGCTGCCTCGTTCTCTGGAAGATGTGGATTTTGCGGTTATCAACACTGTATATGCATCTCAAATCAATCTGGAACCAACACGTGATGGTCTGTTTGTTGAAGACAAAGACTCACCTTACGTGAACCTGATTGTTGCTCGTGAAGACAACAAAGACAGCGAAGCCGTCAAAACATTCGTGAAAGCCTATCAGGACGAAGCGGTTTACCAGAAAGCAGTTGAACTGTTTAAAGGTGGCGTAGTGAAAGGCTGGTAATCAGCGCCGTCACTATTTTCCGCTGACATTGCAAGGGCCTCATGATGAGGCCCTTGTTGTTTCCATCTCTTCCCCTCGCCTTTGTTTCCTGTTTATACTGCCGCTAAATACATTGTGCACAATTCATATGGCTGACCAACCAAACGGCAACTTATTACAACTGGACAATCAACTTTGCTTTGCACTGTATAGTGCCAGTAACGCCATTGTGCGCGCTTATCGCCCGCTGCTGGAGAAGCTTGGCCTCACCTATCCGCAATATCTGGTGATGCTGGTGCTTTGGGATCAGGACGGCTGCAGCGTCAAAGCGCTGGGAGAAAAACTGTATCTGGATTCGGGAACACTCACGCCATTGCTGAAACGTCTGGAAGGAAAAGGGTTGGTGATTCGGGCGCGCAGTGATGAAGATGAGCGAGTGCGAGTTTTACGTCTGACCGAGCAGGGGCAAGCGTTAAAACAACAGGCCGCAGACATTCCGTTAAAAATGCGCGACCTGTTATCGATTTCAGATGACCAGCTCACCTGGCTCAAAAGCCATTGCGAACTGGTTCAACAACATCTGCATCAGGATTCGGAATGATCATGACGCGGGAATTGCATCTCGCTGTAACGGACAAACCGGCTCTTGTTTTTCAGCTTGTAGCCAAGCCATAACAGGAAAAATAGCGGGATCCCCATATACGTGGCAATGACGCCATTCCAGTCAATCTGGTGACTACTGAAAGCAGAATAATCCTGCCCCAGCGTGACCAGCAGACATAAGAAGAAAGCAAGTAACGGCCCAAACGGGAAGAACAACGCCCGGTAAGGTAAATCCTCGAGTTTCCCGCCCTGAGACAGATAGCCCTTCCGGAAACGGTAATGACAAACAGCAATCCCTAACCACGCCACAAAACCACTCATCCCTGATGCGCTCATCAGCCATAAATAAACAGTCTGATCACCAAATAAAGAGGTCAGGAAGCACAGCATTGCTACCAGCGTGGTCGCCATTAATGCATTAACCGGGACACCATTCCGGCTTAATCCTGCCAACCATTTTGGAGCCATGCCATGACAAGCCATGGTGTAGAGCATACGCGTCGATGCATACATGCCAGAGTTACCCGCCGACAGGATCGCGGTCAGAATCACGGTATTCATCACCGCTGCAGCTAATGCAAGGCCTGAACGCTGAAACACCAGTGTAAACGGACTTGCACTGATATCCGTGACATCATTTTTCAGCAACAACGGATCGTTATACGGCAGCAGCACACCGATGATGAAAATCGCAAACACATAGAACAACAGAATACGCCAGAATACCTGTCTGACCGCACGAGGAATGTTTTTGCTCGGATTATCGGATTCACCGGCGGCAACCCCGATCAGCTCCGTTCCCTGGAATGAAAAACCGGCAATCATGGCGACACCCAGTAATGCCGGGAATCCTCCCACAAACGGCGCATCCCCCGTGGTCAGGTTTTCCCATCCCGGATGCGTTTCCCCTTTCATGATGCCAAACACCATTAACAGGCCAATCGCAATAAAAGCTAATACCGTGACGACTTTAATCAGTGAACACCAGAATTCCGCTTCACCAAACCCTTTCACGCTAAATGCGTTCAAAGCAACGATGATCACGAGGAAACCGGCACTCCAGACATAACCAGGTACGTCAGGATACCAAAACTTCATAATAATGGCGGCAGCAGCCAACTCGACCGCAACTGTGATTGCCCAGTTGTACCAATAGTTCCAACCTTGGGCGAAGCCGAAAGCAGGATCCACAAAATGACGGCCATACGCTGAAAATGAGCCGGAGAGCGGCATATAAGCGGCCATTTCACCCAGACTGGTCATCAGGAAATACACCATCAGTCCAATCAGTAAATAAGCCATTAACGCACCACCGGGGCCAGCACTGGCAATGGTTGCCCCCGATGCCACAAATAATCCGGTGCCAATAGAACCACCAATTGCGATCATGCTCAGATGTCGCGACTGCAGTTTACGACGCAGCCCCTGCGACGCCTGCGTGGAGGTTGTCATGATGTACTCCTTGCGTAACACATTGAAGAGAGTCTCTGGCGGCTGTTTTTCGCGCCAAAAATAAAAAGGCCGCTAGAAATACGCAGCCTTTATGGTTTTTGCAAGGATTTTTTTAGACAAATTCAGAAAAAATTAGAATAAATAACCAGATTATTTATCTTTATCGAAATAAAACTTCAAGAATATTGCATCAATCGACACATGTGTCGCATGAATTTGCACTATGTGTCCGAATCAGTGAATAAATATGAAGTATTCGATATTTATACGACCAGCACTTTAATGCCTTTCTGTTCCAGCGCTAATTTATCTTCAGGCCGAATACCTGAGTCAGTAATCACCAGATTGATCTTTTCGATCGGGACAACAATATTCGGAGTTTTTCGCCCAAATTTACTGGAGTCCGTCACGACAATGACTTGTCTCGCCGCCTGACACATCGCCTGACTAACCTGATAAGCCTCGTTAAACGTCGTTGTGCCCGTTTCAATATCGAAACCATCGGCTCCTGTGAATAGCTTATCAAACGTAAAGGAACGGAATGCCTGTTCAGCCAATCCGCCATGAAAGGAGGAAGAGTGTTTACGATAGGTGCCACCCGGCATCAGCAATGTCATATTGCTGTCTCGGGCCACAATATCATTGACGATCAACAAACTGTTGGTCATCAGGGTCAGTGCGACTTTCTCTACCAGCCAGGGCACCATTTGTAATGTCGTGCTGCCGTTATCCAGAATGATAGATTCACCATCATAAACGAGCGATGCGGCTTTCGCACCGATCCGTTTTTTGATCTCCTGATTCAGTCTTGTTTTTTCATCAAGCGTACGATCTTCGGCAATAAGCTGTGTCACGGCTTCTGCACCGCCATAACGACGCACCACCTGATTGAGCTTTTCAAGATGCCGCAAATCGCTACGAACGGTTGCTCCGGTGATATTGAAATGCTCTGCCAATTCCGTCACATTCGTGCGGCCATTTTCCCGTAAATAACGAATCAGCATCTCTCGCCGAAGTTCTACACTCATAAACCTGTCTCAGTAATCAAATATCCTCCACCCTAAAGATACCCATGAATTTTCAGAATGAAAGAAATAAAATATAAAACTATCGTTTTGTTGATAAAGCGCAGTTTATAGCCATTTTCATACCGTGTTCATGGGCATGTACTGGACGCGCAGATACCATTCGACGACTGCAGAATTTAGTTATTCATCTCAAAAATGATGGCTGTTCCGGCAACCAGTTGATCAGGGCGAGCGCCTTGGACATGAACCGTGCCGGGATATTCCGCCACAGTTTCCCCATCAAAACGGATGGTAATATGACCTAAAGCTTCCAAATTCTGATTTGCAACATCTCCGACCGCAGTGACCGGATAACTTTGTTCCCCTAAAACCAAACGCACTCCCGGAACAATTTTACCGCTCAGAACCGCATGGGGATGGATATAACAATAATCCGCGATGTCTGCAGGAGCATTGTCATTAAACAGAATCATCATGTTGTCGCTTAATGCTTCTGCTGCAAACTCACCGATGCGGGTGACTTCAGTACGGTACAACATCGTGATATCAATCCTTATTCATAAACCTGCAAACTATTTAACATTTTTACAATGAAAATTTATTTTGCACTTTTTGTCTTTTTTCTATGCATATTGTTATTCATTGAAACAGATTGCCCCAACTCTCTGCGATTTTATTAATCTTGCGAAATAGCATTTTGTGTAAGTCATCACAGAAAGGCTGAGATCCAAAAAAGGAAACATGCAGGATCGCAATGAATCCTCTTTTTGGTCTTTTTTTGATCTGAGACATGAATCACACTTTTTGAGGGGCGTAGTCTGATTAGGCTTTCTGAGCATTTCCTGGACATAAACATTGAGGAGGATGTCATGAAAATTTATGACCGGAACAGAAACGCACTGACCATTGGCCAGCGTGTTATGGTGGCAGCAACCGGTGCAATCGATTATCTGGAAGCCGCTAAAACAGAAAACATGTCAGCATATGATGCTGAACATGAAAAATGTGTGCAACTGGCTAGTTCTCGGGAGCGTTATGCTCCAATTGAATTGATCAAACTTGGCTGATACGCATTCACTTTCCTATCTGCCATGTTTTCAATTCCTCCTGGCAGTGACGCTTCGCTCCTGATGTCACTGTCAGGTTTTTGAAAACTCAGCAATTCTGTTTATTTGCCCCGCATCCATACACTTGGTACTATCTGGATATAAACACAGTATTCAGAGGCGACTATGGAGCTCTCACAGATCCCCGTAACGATGCTGAAAGGTGTCGGCAGCAAACTGGCTGAAAAACTCCAGCATTTACGGCTGCATACGGTGCAGGATCTGCTGTTTCACCTGCCTCTGCGTTATGAAGATCGTACCCGCCTTTATGCAATTGCCGACCTGCGAACTGACATGACCTGTACCACCGAAGGCGTGATCCAGAGTTGTGACATCCAACAAGGGCGACGCCGGATGTTGTTATGCCGGATCAGTGATGGTAACGGTTCTCTCACGCTGCGTTTTTTTAATTTCAACATGGGGCAGAAAAATGCGCTGAGCACCGGCCGACGGATCCGTTGTTTCGGTGATATTCGTCGCGGGCAGCATGGGCTGGAAATCGTCCATCCGGAATACAAATTATTGGATGACGATGCACCGATGAGTGGCAGTGAAACCCTGACTCCAGTCTATCCAACCACCGAAGGATTACGACAGGCCTCACTCCGCAATCTGACCGACCAAGCGTTAACGTTATTGCGGGAAAATGGCATCAAAGAGCTGTTACCGGAAGGTCTATATCCGCGCCAGATCAGTCTCAGTGATGCCTTGCTGCTCTTACATCGTCCTCCGCCGGACGTATCCCTTTCTCAACTGGAAAATGGACAACATCCGGCACAGCAGCGGTTAGCATTGGAAGAATTGATCGCACATCACCTCTCTGTACTCAAGTTACGCTACAACACGCAACAACATCAGGCGCGTGCATTACCGCGAGACTGGTCGCTCTGCGAAAAACTGCTCGCCAATCTGCCTTTTAAACCCACAGGCGCGCAACAGCGCGTGGTTCAGGAAATCAGTCAGGATTTGACCAAATCGCACCCGATGATGCGGCTGGTTCAGGGTGATGTTGGTTCCGGAAAAACATTGGTTGCGGCGTTGGCGGCACTACAGGTGATCGCGCATGGCGGACAGGTTGTTCTGATGGCCCCCACCGAATTACTGGCTGAACAGCACGCCAATAACTTCAATAACTGGCTCAGTCCGATGGGATTAAAAACTGGCTGGCTCAGTGGCAAGGTCAAAGGGAAAGCTCGTGAAGCGCAATTGCATGCGATTCAAAGTGGCGAAGTCAGTATGATCGTGGGCACTCATGCCGTATTTCAGGATCAGGTGGAATTTCACGATCTGTTGTTGGTGATTATCGATGAACAACATCGGTTTGGCGTGCATCAACGTCTGGCTTTACGCGAAAAAGGGGCGCAGGAAGGACTCTATCCGCATCAACTTATCATGACCGCAACCCCCATCCCGCGTACGCTGGCGATGACCATTTATGCCGATCTGGATACCTCGATTATTGATGAATTACCGCCGGGGCGAACGCCAATTACGACGGTGGCCATTCCAGATTCTCGCCGTGAAGCCATCGTCGAACGGGTTCGACAAGCCTGTCTGGAAGGTCGTCAGGCATACTGGGTCTGTACACTGATTGAAGAATCTGAAGTGCTTGAGTGTCAGGCAGCAGAAAATACCGCCGAAGAACTGCAGCAACTTTTACCAGAATTACATATCGGACTGGTTCATGGCCGGATGAGACCTGCGGAAAAACAACGGGTCATGCAGGAATTCAAAGAAGGCATTCTGCATCTTTTGGTTGCAACCACCGTGATTGAGGTTGGGGTTGATGTACCGAACGCCAGTTTGATGATCATCGAAAATCCAGAACGACTCGGGCTGGCACAGTTACACCAGTTGCGTGGTCGTGTCGGACGGGGTGCGATCGCCTCGCATTGCGTACTGCTGTATCACGCACCATTATCGAAAACTGCGCAACAGCGTTTAGGTGTATTACGTGATAGCAACGATGGTTTTGTGATTGCCCAGAAAGATCTTGAATTGCGTGGTCCTGGTGAGATGCTGGGTGCCAAACAAACCGGGTTGGCTGATTTGAAAGTGGCCGATTTGGTTCGGGATCAGGCACTGATACCGCAAGTGCAACAACTGGCACAGCGGATCTATCAACAATATCCGGCGTGTGTCACACCCCTGATCCGCCGTTGGTTCGGTGAGCGCGATGAATATTCTCAAGCATGATAGCTTCCGCTACACTTTAAGAATAATCATCTAATTACGTGTTCTGAATGGTTTTTTTATGCATCGTCTGATCCGTTGGTTTCTGTATTCCATTCTGACATTAGTCGCTGCCATCTGGTTGGCACTCGGATTAATTAAACCGGAATATCTTCGTGGCCCATTGGTGACCTGGATCCAGCAGGAAACCGGACTACCGCTTGAAATCGGTAAGCTCAATTACAACCCGATTTATCCCAACATTATTCTGGCTGAAAACGTGACCTTAGGCCCTGATATCCGCGTCGATAAAATCTATATCGAAATCGCAGAAGGTTCGTGGTGGCAGCGAAAAGTCCGTTTGGCACATCTGGATATCGTCCATCCACAAATCAAATGGCAACCGGGCCTCTCCTTCCCGCAGCCTTTCCGACAAGTTGATATTGATGATCTGACCATTGATAAATTGTCACTGACGAAAGGTGACATGAAGATCGATGAGGGCGCATTGCATCTGAAAAAGTGGCAGCCTATTCTGGCTGGTGAATTACAACCCGATGCCAATGTGACCTTCACCGCCGGTCTGTCAAAACTATCGACACCTCAGTTCTCGCTGGGCCATACACAAGTGGCTGGCGAGTTCAACGATGGGCAACTCATCCTGAACGACGCCCGGAGTGAATTGCTCGGCGGTGCAGTAGCCGGTACATTGAATTGGGACATCCATCATCACCGACTGCAATTTAAGGAATTGGAACTGGCCAATCTGCATCTGGATTTGGCAAATCTGCCGCCGCTACCAGATCAACTGCCCACGGTTTCTGCCGATTCCGTCTCACTGGAAAATATCAACGCCATTAATCTGAATACGCATTTTGCACTCAACAATGCCTCTGGCTCGTTGCAGAATTTGCAATGGCAATCCGGTCAGGAACCAACATTTGAATATCGGGGAAAACTCGGAGAATTCACGCTGGGTTTATTCCAACTGACGGATATGGAGGGCGAAGGCCAATTCCAATCTGACGCCTGGCAACTGAAAATGAAAGGCTCAGCCTACAGTGGTCATTTTGCAACCGAAGTGGAAAGCGACCGAAAAAATCAGACACTCACCATCGATGAACTACAGCTGAATGATATGCAAACCGAGCTCTATCCCGGCTGGCGTGAGCGGTTGGCTGCATTGCCTTATCAGCAAATTGATGTGCGTCGAGCTGATTTGAACACCATGACGATGATTTCGTTCGATGACTCCGTGCCTCTCACCATCAAAAGAGCGAACCTGTTTCTGACTGATTTACGCTGGACACCCGCAGGCCTGCAAACCAGCAATCACAAAGCACGCATGGAAGCCGACTGGCTGGAACTCGTTTGGCAAACGCTGGTCTCCCGTAAGGCGGATATCGAAGCAGAATTAGCAGACAATCAAATCACGATTGAAAAGTTCACAGCCCAATTGGAAGATTCGCCGTTAACCATCGCAGGACATTGGGCGCTCACAGACGACGGGCAACACCAGCTTTCACTCTCACTGAAACAATTCGACTTAGAACAACTCAGTGACATGCTTGGCCCTCGATATCCATTTGCCGGTAAAGCCACTCTGGATCTGCAATTACAAAGTTCAGGTCATGACTGGACGGGTCTGAAAAATCATCTCAACGGTGTAGCCAATCTACTGGTTCAAGATTTGTATGTGGATGGACTGCATCTTGATCCGTATCTCGATGTGCTACTGACACCCGAAGCGCCCGCATCACAGACTTTCGAACAGATGATCGGTAAATTACGCAGCGGTGATACCTTCTTCAATCATGCACTCGTACATATCAGCGCGACCGATGGCCAGTTAAATACAGAAGGCTCTGCCTTTGAATCCATTACGCATTTGATTGGATTAAAACAGGGGCTGGATTTAACGAAAAATAAATGGAACATGCAGTTAGGCCTGCTCAATGATCAATACCAATCGGAGCTGAATGGGAAACTGGATGGCGACTGGAACGCGCCTCAGCTCGCTTTTTCATTACCCACTAAAAATGAAAAACGCTGGGAAACGACACCGATCAACTACCCACCACAAGGGAAAAATGGAGCACTCAGGGAATGAGTGTTTTAAAACGCTTTGACGTTATGAATGCCAATAGTCGTGGTGACGTGGTGTATTGGAAGCGGTGTCACGAGCAACGGATCTGTGTGCGTGAGGATAATGACTATCGCTGGTTGCTCAGCGATGAGGTTATTCAATCCGTTCTGGCCAAAGACCTTCCTACTGAACTTACCCTTCCGCATCAAGTGATGTTGCAGGCAATCTGCCCGGCACATGTCCGTCAGATCCTGCATTTGGGTTTAGGTGGCGGAGATCTGCTTCGTTGGTGTCATTTCCGATATCCGAATGTCAAACAAACGGCAGTGGAATTGAATCCGGACGTGGTGACCATTTATCAGAATTTTTTTCAGCAACAGGAATCACCAACGTTAGTAATTGGCGATGCCTTTCATTTTCTTTCTGAAACCAACACGTTGTTCGATTTAATTATTCTGGATGTTTTTGCGATTGATGGGGCGCCGGCCCCTATTTTTCATGCAGAGACCTATTTACAGTTGAAACGCTGTTTAACCGAAGCAGGTCAAGTGATCATCAATCTGTTGCCTCGAACTGAAAACGAAAGAATTCAGGTATTAACGCAGATGAAGACGCAATTAGGTTGTGTACAAAGTCTGCAGGTTGCCGAGTACCGAAATCACCTGATTTGGTCTACACCTGCAACCAGAACGTAACAGGCCCATCATTGAGCAGACTCACTTTCATATCCGCAGCAAATTTACCACTGGCCACCGGGATCCCTTTCTTTGCCACATCCGCAATAAAATACTCATAGAGTGATTCAGCCATCGCCGGATCTGCATTTCGTTCCGCAAAGCTCGGGCGCATGCCTTTTCGAGTATCTGCTGCCAACGTGAACTGCGAAACAACTAAGATACTGCCGCCGACTTGCTGCACGTTCAGATTCATTTTTCCTTCGTCATCACCAAACACGCGGTAGCCTGCAACCCGATGCGCCAGTTTTGCAGCCTTGGCTTCATCATCGCCACGTTCTACACCCAATAACACCAACAAACCCGAGCCAATCTCACCGGTCGTTTCTCCCTCGACCACGACACGCGCTTCACTGACGCGCTGAATCAAAGCAATCATCTTCACACCACTTCATCGGAAAAGCGTAAGCTTATCGGAAATATGCAGAAAAAAAAAAGCGGCGAGAGGAGACTTCTCGCCGCTAAACATCCGCTTCAAAAAAAGCGTATCTACAAAGGAACTCAGTGATGAACAGGATGGCGTGCGTGATACCAGGTATCTGACGCTGGCGTTGTATTGCGGGCATGCCAAGTCAGGTATAACAACACCAGACTGCCTCCCAGTAACACCATCCCTAAGCCAAAGACAGAACTAATGCCCAGATTCACCAGCAAAGCACTGCTGAATGAGGCAAACAACATTTGACCAGCACCAGCCAGCGCAGTCGCTGTACCTGCGGTACGTTTATAAGGTTCCAGCAAGCTGGATAATGCATTTGGAAATGCCATCCCGTTGCCGAAAGCAAACAGTGATTGTGCCAGCATGACCAGTAATGCTGTCTGTGGCAGAACCAACATGGCGAATCCAGAAATCAATTGAAGTACGGCAGCACATTGCAATACAGCTTCTTTTGAGAAAAAGTGACGTGTTTTGCTGGCAAAAATGCCGCCCAATACCAGAGAAAACGCCGGTAACAATGTCCACATGCCATAAGCATCAGCGGTCATACCAATTTGTACCTGCATGATGAACGGCATGACTGAGATACCGATAACGTTCAAAGCATACTGGATCCATACAACACCTGAATAGCAACGGAAGTGATCACTTTTCAGCAATTGACCATACTGGCGGATAAAATCACTACAACTTGCACGATCATCCACAGATTCTGCTTTATGTGTCTCAGCAAAGCGATAAAACAGCAGAACCCACAGTAAGCCCAGATAGCCGGCCATCGTCAGGAAAATACTGACCCAGCCAAAATGTGTGGTGAGAAAACCACCCGCCAGTGGCGTAATAGTCGGTACGAATGCCATGACAATACCGAAATACGCCATTGCCTGACGTAAATGGGCACCTTCATAACGATCACGTAATGTCACGCGGGCAATAACGGAGGCGCAGCCGGCGCCAACACCTTGCAGAATACGGCCGATAATAATCAGACCGGCGCTTTGATGCGCAAATAAGCTCAGCAAGATACCTAAGACGGCCATCATCAGACCAGACAACAACACCGGACGTCGCCCGTAAGTGTCTGATAACGGCCCATAAAATAGCTGCGAAGGACCAAAGCCCAGCAGGTAAGCAGAAACCAGCCATTGGGTGGTTTGCGAGGAAATGTGCAGATCCTGACTCATAGCAGGTAATGCCGGCAACAGCAGGCTCATACCCGTTTGACCCACGGCAATCAACAAACATGAATAGATCACCGGAACCCATTTTTCTTTTCGGCTCAACTTTTGTTGTTGAACGGAAATTGCTTCTTTATAGTAAGCACCACTGCTACTGTCACTGCTCATTTTAGTTCTCTAAAAACTTTAAACGGGACCACAAAAACCCGACCATGAAATTGAACGTTCCATGGAATAAAACACTGCAAATCGGGGGATTAGCGTTGTTTTTTAATATTATCCGTATCCGGGCTTTAAACTGTCTAACGACTAATTTTCATATCAGGTGATAAGAAAAACTTTTCACTAAAATTGGCATTGGTTATGCATAAGATAAATAAGGCCGACAAGATCCAACTGGCATCTGCATTTTGCAGAACGAGGTGTATGTGAACGTTCGTTTTCTGGAAACATTTTTATGGGTTGCCCGCTTAAATAGTTTCCGTTTAACTGCTGAAAAATTGTTTACCACCCAGGCATCAATTTCGAACCGAATTGCTGCGCTGGAAGAAGAACTTGATGTGAAGTTGTTTGTGCGTGACAACAAAGGGGTGAAGCTGACGCCTGACGGTGAGAAAGTTCTTGAATATGCAGAGCAAATTGTTGGTCGCGCCCATGCACTCCGCATGTCTCTGGGCCAAGCCAGCGGCTATGAAGGGAAAGTAAGGATAGGCGCAATTGACTCGGTTGTTCAGACTTGGTTCAGCGAACTATTAACTTGGATTTCAGAACATTATCCGCACCTCGAAGTTGAAATCACGGTTGATAGTGCGCGGGGACTCACCAACCAGTTGCAGAAAGGTTATCTGGATATTGCCTTTCAAACTGATCCAATTCGGCTCGAATCTATCCATAATCTTGAGTTGGCAAAATTTCCGATGCGTTGGATTGTGGCAACAAACTCCGCACACAACCATTCTTTTGCTTCATTGCAGGACTTGGCACAGGAGCGTTTGATCACCTTTGTTGCGAACTCCCGACCGCATCAGGATATCCTCAGTTTGTTGCATCTAAATGGTATTACCGCACCGCGTATCAGTTGCGTAAACTCATTCGCCGCCATGACCCGCATGATTGAGGACGGTTTTGGCATTGGTGTATTACCACCAGCGCTCGTTCGTGAGCAACTAGCCAACGGTTCATTGGTCCTAATCAACATTGAAAACGAACAACCGGGTACCCTTTCGATGTTGACGCAAGTTGCCTCGTGGCGCACCGGTTCAGGGTTGGAACATTGTGAGCAGATTGTGCGGCAAACGCAGCGCATCACGCAGCGGTTCTGCAATATCATTGGTCCGGAACGCGGTATAGCAGTCACGCATGGATAATCTGGCATCCAGCGTATAAATCACGTTACACTGCATGAAAAAGCACCTTCGGAGTCAATATGCACTTTTTCCGCCGGTTACAGGATATTCGCGCAATCAGCTTTGATCTGGACGATACGCTATATGACAATCGGCCAGTCATTGAGCATGCAGAACAGTGGATGGTCGATCATCTTCGTGACCGTTACCTTGCAGGTGCTATGTATGACCGAATGTGGTGGCAACACCTGAAACACGAATTGCAGCAGACGGATCCACGGCTGAAAGATGACGTCAGCCTGTGCCGCCTTACCATGTTGGAAATCGGGTTACAGCGTGGCGGGATGCCTGAACTACAGGCAAAAAATGAAGCAAAACAGCTCTTTGCACAGTTTCTCGAAGTACGTTCACAAGTGACCGTGCCAGAACATTCTATCGAAGTCTTAAAGCAGTTAAGTAAGCATTTTCCGCTCGTAGTCATCACCAACGGCAATATTCTGTTGGAGCGGATTGGGCTGGATGGACATTTCAAGCATGTGCTCAAAGCTGGTGATGGCCGTAAAATGAAGCCAGCACCGGATATGTTCCGATTAATGGCAGCCCAGTTGTCACGGCGCCGCATCAGATCCTGCATGTCGGGGACGATGTGACAACCGATGTGTTTGGAGCGATAAGAAATGGTTATCAGGCAGCCTGGATCAATTCTTATGGTCATGACTGGCGGAAATTACATACCCTACCCCACCTGATGCTGCAGGATATCCGAGATCTGCTCCAGCTATTGCCTTCATCATAAACACCCTAGAGAACCGATGAATCCTTCGTCTTACATGACGGGCTTACTGCTGGTCTTCCCGATTATTTTACTGATGCGTTTTTTCGTCTTTCACATGGGAATGCATTAACGCGAAAAGATTGGGGGATGGTTTTCCTACTCGGGATTCTCGGTTATTACTTAGCGAGTTTGTGGTCTGCTATCGTGCTGACCGGGATCTGGTTAGTTGGTCAACGGAAAACCTGATCCTTTCCGAAACTGAAGCATCTGACGCGCGAACCCGCGGGCAAAATCATCTCGCGTCAGCCGATCAATTTCAGGCCAGCGATCCATCGGCATGAATGCATAAGTATCCTGATGCAGGACTTCATTGCCATGCAGTGCGACCCAACGTGGGTTATAA
>QKFI01000112.1 GCA_003251455.1 Tolumonas sp. | reverse complement strand
GCCATAATACACAAACTGCCAAACGCAAAGACCTCAAGCTGAACGTCTGTTTCTCGTGACAGTTGCTTGACTTGATGAATCGACAGCACTCGCGGTAGTACCACGCGTTTGATATTAAAGTTTTCCTGATAAAAGCGGACCGCTGCACTGTTTGTGGCTGATGCCTGAACGGAAAGGTGGATTTCCTGTTCCGGATATTTTTGTGCAATGTAATTGAGTACTGCAATGTCTGCGACAATTAACGCATCAGCCCCAATTGCTACACCACGGTCAACCGCCGTTTGCCAGCGATTTGAATTACCAGGATGTGCAAAAGTATTGATGGCGATATGTAATTTGCGTTGATGTTTACGAACGTAATCAGCGGCACGTTCGAGCTTTTTATCATCAAAATTTAAACCAGCGAAATGACGGGCGTTCGTATCATCTTTAAAGCCGATGTAGACGGCATCTGCGCCATTATCAATCGCGGTTTTCAATGCAGGGAGACTCCCTGCAGGACACAATAACTCCATGGTTTCACTCGTCATTTAAAAATCAGCTGAATTATAACCAGCACTCAGACGTTTGATTTTGACTTGAAACCATATTGCGAACGTATAGTGATAAATCTGATATAAGTTTGATGTGCGCCATATAGTTGGCTTGAATGTTGTGGTTTGATCAACCGAATTGAACAGGAGTCATTATGTTTCTGAAAAATCTACAACATCAATTAGTTCTCAATGCACCAAAATGGCTGCGTTTCCCTGTTGCTTTGATCCCTTTTTCAATGAAAAAGAAAGTAATGCTGTCAGTGATGGCGCACGTATTTAAAGAAGCATTGGAAGATGGTGATTTCGAGTTTCTCTCTGATCGCTTTTTAAAGGTCGCCGTGACAGATTTAGAATTGGCTTGTTTTATCACGTTTGAAAATGAGCAACTGGTGATTCTTGAGAAAAGTGAGCAAGTTGATGTGAGCTTCTCGGCGGGTTTAAATGATTTGATTTTAATCGCTGGTCGAAAAGAAGATCCGGATAGCTTATTTTTCCAACGACGTTTACGGATCGAAGGGGATACAGAATTAGGTTTGGAAGTGAAGAACCTGATCGACAGTATTGATCTGGACGTGTTGCCTTCTATTTTGAAAGCGGGTTTGACTGATTTAGCGATCTTTGTCCATCAAGGTTTAGCGCAGCCAGAAGTAACATCGACACAGGCGATGGTGCGTTGATTGTGTTAGCATGCCGGGTTGAGATTTAGGAGCTGGTAGTTAGACATGCTTGAAAACATTCGAATCATCATGGTGAATACATCACACCCTGGAAATATTGGTTCTGCTGCACGTGCGATGAAAACAATGGGTTTGTCTCAGTTAGTGTTGGTTGACCCTGTGAGTCCGCCAGATGAACAGACAACAGCGCTTGCGGCTGGGGCAACAGATATTCTGGCAAATCTGAAAATTGTACCAACGTTGCAGGATGCTATCGCTGAATGTTCTTTAGTGATAGGCACCAGTGCTCGTTCGCGTACGTTGAGCTGGCCAATGTTAAATCCGCGTGAAGCAGGGGACAAATTGGCATCTGCATCGACAAAAAATACGGTTGGGCTGGTTTTTGGCCGTGAACGGACTGGTTTGACGAATGAAGAATTACAGCAATGTCATTACCATGTAAATATTCCGGCGAATCCGGAATATAGCTCTTTGAATGTGGCAATGGCTGTGCAAACCCTGAGCTATGAGATCCGCATGGCGTGGTTGTCGCAACAGCAGGAAGATACGGCGGTTGAAGAACAGATTGAATATCCGCCTCAGGCATCATTGGATCAATTTTTT
>QKFI01000373.1 GCA_003251455.1 Tolumonas sp. | reverse complement strand
CAGGATTTTCGCAGTATCTATGCGATGGTTCCGGCGGTCATTTCCTTATTATTGATTTTCATCCCTGCTATTTTGATGGCATTAGGTGTCGTTAGGGAAAAAGAACTCGGTTCAATCACGAATCTCTACGTCACCCCGGTCACTCGACTCGAGTTCTTATTTGGAAAGCAGTTGCCATATGTGGTGCTCGCCATGATTAGTTACGTATTGCTGATCATTCAGGCGGTCTGGATGTTTGGAGTCCCGATCAAAGGCAGTGTCTTTACCCTTACCCTAGGAGCCCTGCTGTATGTAATCACCACAACCGGATTCGGCCTCGTCATTTCTACATTTACCAAAACTCAAATTGCAGCACTGTTTGGTGCAGCTATTCTCACCATGCTACCCACAGTACAGTTTTCCGGTCTGACAACTCCGGTCGCTTCATTATCAGGATTTGCCTACGGTTTAGGGCAGATCTCACCGGCGACATATTTTCTGATCATCAGTCGAGGCGTATTTACCAAAGCGCTTGGTTTAACTGATTTGATAGAACCCCTCCTGAAACTGGCCATGTTTATTCCAGTTCTCACTCTATTTTCGCTCATCCTGTTACCGAAGCAGGAAAGGTAGGTTGAGATGGGAATTCACTGGCATAACATCTGGCGACTGGGGATTAAAGAATTACGAAGCCTATGGGCGGATCGGGTGTTATTGATCCTGATTGTCTGGTCATTTACCGGCGCTATCTACAGTGCTGCTGTCGGTGTTTCACAAGAGCTGCATCATGCACCAGTCGCCATCGTCGACGAGGATTTATCGCCCGTAACGCTTCGGCTACGCAATGCACTCACACCACCCTATTTTAATCCACCTGAAACCGTGTCATTACAAAGCATGGATACGGCGATGGATCAGGGAAAATATTCATTCGGCATTGTATTCCCAGTGAATTTTCAAAGTGACTTGCTGGCAGGTCACAGACCGGTTATTCAGTTGAATATTGATGCCACCATCATGAGTCAGTCATTTATTGGTGCCAGTTATATTCAACAAATCTTTTCCACTGAACTGAATGAATATTTGACCGGAACACGTGATAGTAGCGAATTACCAATCAAACTCGCCTCTCGTGTCCGGTTTAACCCAAACCTGACGGGATATTGGTTCGGTGGCGTGATGGAAGTGATCAACAATCTCAATATGCTGACCATTATTCTGGTAGGTGCTGCATTCATTCGGGAACGGGAACACGGTACATTGGAACATCTATTGGTCATGCCACTCACGCCATTTGAAATCATGATGGCAAAAATCTGGGCCAATAGTCTGGCTGTCTTGATTGGTGCGATTGTCGCGCTGACATGTATTATTGAAGGGGTACTCGCAGTTCCTATCGCCGGTTCACTCCCATTGTTTATTGCAGGTGCGGTCATTTATCTGTTCTCGGCAGCATCTATCGGGATATTTCTTGGCACCCTCGCCCGTTCGATGCCGCAACTCGGCTTGCTGATTATTCTGACGATTATTCCGTTACAGTTACTTTCCGGCGGCGTGACCCCAAGGGAAAGCATGCCCGAATTGGTTCAAAACATCATGCTTGGTGCGCCAACCACCTATTTTGTCCGACTGGCACAATCGATTTTATACCGAGGCGCTGGGATTGACGTTGTCTGGAAGGACTTTCTGGCAATCATCTTGATTGGTTCTGTATTTTTTGTAATTGCACTCATCCGTTTTCGCAGAGCCGTAACATCGACACAATGATGGGGTCTCAATAATGAACACCGAATCCATAGATCCACGCAGCGAAACCACCCGTCAACGATTGATTGATACCGGGCTGGAACTGTTTGG
>QKFI01000316.1 GCA_003251455.1 Tolumonas sp. | reverse complement strand
AATGCCTATTGAGAAACAGCGAATTTTGGGAAGCTCGGAGATCTGGCACCAAGTGTTAGTACAGGTTTCTCAGGTAGCGCCTCTGAACCGACCCGTTTTGATTGTCGGAGAACGTGGTACGGGAAAAGAATTAATCGCTGAACGGCTGCATTATTTGTCATCGCGTTGGCAGCAGAGTTATTTGCAAGTGAACTGTGCAGCCATGCAAGAAAACTTATTGGAGTCGGAATTGTTCGGGCATGAGACAGGTGCATTTACCGGTGCCGTGAAAAGTCGGGCAGGGCTTTTTGAACGAGCAGATTCTGGCTCTCTATTTCTGGATGAACTGGCAACCGCATCACTGGCAGTACAGGAAAAACTACTGCGGGTGATTGAATATGGGCGCTTTGAACGATTGGGTGGCAGTAAGTCGTTGCAAGTCGATGTTCGGGTGATTGCAGCCTGTAATGAAGATTTACCGACGTTGGTAGCGCAGGGGCGTTTTCGGGGGGATTTACTGGATCGGTTGGCATTTGATGTCATCAATTTGCCTCCACTGCGTTATCGAGCCGAAGATATCTCGGAACTGGCGGAGCATTTCGCATTAAAAATGAGTTTGGAACTTGGATATGAATATTTTCCTGGCTTTACAGATCACGCACTTGCTTCGCTGATGGCCTACCAGTGGCCGGGCAACGTGCGGGAATTGAAAAATGTCGTCGAACGTAGTTTATATCGGCATGCAACCCCGAATTTGCCAATTGATGAAATTGTTTTTGATCCGTTTGCTTCTCCTTGGCGGAATAAACAGATGGCTCAGGCTGAACCTGTTGAAGATGTTGCCCCCATCATCTTAACAAAAGATCTCAAAACACAGATCGCGGAGTTTGAATGTGCCTTGATTGGTCATGCACTAGCGGCTCAGGGATATCAACAAAGAAAAACCGCTGAAAAATTAGGTATTACCTATGATCAACTTCGTGCGGCGATTAAAAAATATCCCACTTTGCAGGCACAGATAAAACAACAACGATCACCATAAATGATCGATGTGAGATATTTGCTATATCTTGTGTAGGATAATGATTAAAAAAAGTACGGTTTAAGCTTAGGTTAATTTATAACTCATTGAATATTTTTATCTAATTTTGAATACATTTGCTCTGTGTAGAAATAGTTTTGCAAAGTGAATAAGCGAAAGGATTCAATGATGACTACTCTTATAGAGCAACTCCATGCTAGTGACCACGGACAATAACTCAGGATGAGTAAAAGGAATACGCCATGAAAATGGTATGGATAGCATAAGGACGGCTAATAACCGGGCAGGAAGCTAGGTTATGCAGGAAGCGAGTCGGGATATCTTAGCAAGGATGATCGAATAGACAAGGAAGCTAACCAGAGTGTGGCTGCTTAACACACCTTGGACAACTCAGATATTTACCGAATATACAGTCGGTGTCATTAAAAAGGGCGACAGTGAAGTCGCCCTTTTATTTATTCTGAAATGCTTATTTGTATTCGCACAGATAAGCGGTTTCCTGTTCCACTTTCAGTTGGAATTTGCTGTTGCCTGGAACGTTAAATTCCTGACCTGAACGGAAAGTTTTCCATTCTGTCTCACCTGGCAATAACACAGTCAGTGCTCCGCGAACCACAACCATCAGCTCTGGTGCGGCAGTTCCAAATTCATATTCACCTGCAGCCATCACGCCAATCGTTGCTTTCTGGCCTGCATTATCAAAACCGATAGACTTTACGTTACCGGAAAAATATTCGTTTACTTGTAACATAATTGAACGCTTCCTTGTGGTTTAACGGGTTGAGCATAGCACAAGGTCTGAGATTGCGGCAGAGGGG
>QKFI01000380.1 GCA_003251455.1 Tolumonas sp. | reverse complement strand
CCCGAATTCATCAACAATGAAAGCCAGATAATTTTTAGCTTGTCTGAATTGCTCTAACGCATTCAAAACTGAAATTGTCTCTGGTAAACATAATGCAGGTTGAACCAGAGTCTCGAGGTTTAAGCCATTATTCTCAAGTAATTGCGCAAGAATATCGCGTTTACGGATAATACCCAGAGGTGCATCCCGATTATTGTCTCGAGTAACGACCAAACGAGAATGCGGCGTTTGAGCCAATAATTGGATGATATCCTGTTGTGGTGAAGCCAAGTCCAGCATTTCAATATCGCGTCGGACCGTCATCACTGCCCGAATTGGTAACGAAGATAACTGCAATACCCGAGATACCATGTCCTTTTCTTCTTCTGTGAACATCGGTTCTTCTGCTGTTTCCGCAGATTGAGAAGATTGTGCCTCATTACTTTCAATTGCAGTTTGATTAGGACGAACGCCTAACAAGTCCATGACCATTTCAGCTGTCCGTTCGCGACGACGTAATTTACCTTTGAAGAGTTTTTCCTGATTCGCACGAGCCAACTGATTAAAGAACTCAATCAGGATAGAGAAACCGATAGCGGCATAGAGATATCCCTTCGGCACATGATAAGCCAACCCATCAGCGACCAGACTGAAGCCAATCATCAACAGGAATCCTAAACACAAGATGACCAGAGACGGATGTTTGTTAATAAAGGCTGTCAGCGGTTTGCTCGCCCAGATCATAATGCCAATGGCGATAGTCACAGCGACCATCATCACCATCAGATGATCAGACATACCGACAGCAGTAATCACAGCATCAAGAGAAAAAACCGCATCCAGAACAATAATCTGTGTAACGACGACCCAGAAACTAAGATAAGCCTTTTTCCCGCCGTCGCTGTGCATTTCACCTTCAATTCGACCATGCAATTCACGGGTTGCTTTAAACAACAGGAAAAAGCCACCAATTAACAGAATCAGATCACGTCCTGAAATTGAAAACGACCATAATGAAAAAAGTGGTTGGGTAAAACTAACTAAATGAGACAGGCTGGCTAACATTACAAAACGCATCAGCAGCGCCAGACTTAAGCCATATAAACGAGCCTTATCCCTTTGCTCCGGCGGTAACTTCTCAGCCAGAATGGCAACGAAAAGTAAGTTATCGATACCAAGGACTATTTCCAGAATTATCAGCGTTAATAAGCCCAGCCACGCGGTTGGGTCAATTATCCACTCAAACATTCTTGACCTCCTGAGGAAGCATTTTCAGGTCATGAGTTATCGTCATTTGTGAAAATAGCTGCTGACAAGTCAAATGATTGGACAAATCAATGGAAGGGATAAGAGAAAGGGAACAACTTAACGAAGAAAAATAGTAGTCCGAATGACTGCTATCGTCCATACATGGCCTCATTATGTAATACGAAGACTGTAGCGTATTGGCAGATTGAAAACAGGTCAAGTCTGATACGCAAATAACTCATATCCTCAGATGCTTTCACCTGCGGATAATTCAAATCCCAAATCGATGACAGGTTCATCGATTGTGTTACCGAGAATGCGCTTCAGTAACTGTTCTGCCGCTATTTCACCGATTTTTTCCCTAGGCGTCAGTACTGTTGCCAGTCTTGGAACCATCGCCAGACTGATATCATGCCCATGGAATCCCGAGATACCAATTTCGTCAGGCACCCGAATACCCTGTCGCTGACACTCAAACACAGCACCGATTGCAAGGTCATCATTGGTACAGACAATGCCATCCATATCGGGAAACTGATCTCGAGCTCGATTAAGTAATTCAGCGCCTAATGAAAATGAAGATGCAGCATCCGTCGTCAGATTGCGAGGTTCCAAACCGGCATCTTTCATCGCAGCAGCAAAACCTTCCATCTTCAGACGGGTCCGCACATCCATTCGGGCTCCGAAATAAACAATCCGGCGATATCCCTTTTGAATCATGAGGTTTGTCATTGCATAACAGGCTGCCGCATTATCAAACCCTACCGCCTGCTCAATAAATGGTGAACGAGAATCCATAATTTCGACGACAGGAACACCCGCAGTTTGAATCATCCGTAACGTACGTTCGGTATGATAACTTTCGGACAGAATGAGACCATCGACATGATAAGACAGTAACGATGCAATATGCTCCTGCTCGACTTCAGAGCTATAACCATAGTGTGCCAGCATCGTTTGATATCCAGCTCGCTCCGTCACAGATTCGATCCCCCGGATGACTTCTGCGAAGACCTGGTTTGTTAAAGACGGAACCAGTACACCAATAGCTTTACTTTTGGCATTGGAGAGAAGATCTGGTGCTCGGTTAGGTATATAGCCCAACTCATCTAATGCAGCCGCAATTTTTTCCTGTACCTGAGCCGAAACGAGTGATGTGTCTTTCAGATAACGGCTGACTGTCATCTTGGTGACGCCAACCAGATCAGCTACATCCTGTAATGTTGGACGACGATGTTTTTGACTCATAAACCAAGCTAATCGACAAAATGTTACTGTAACATAGCAAATTATTCAGAGGGTTACTAGTCGCGAACGGAACACAAACCATAACATAATGTTAACAACTTTAAGTTATTATGGTTATATTGTGACTGGCATCACATAAGGAACCGTATCATGCTGGAACACATCACCAAATTAATCCATACCTTTTTAGAGTGTGCTCAAAATATTGGTTTAATTATCATAGCATTAGCCAGCATCTTTGCGATTGGTCATGAAGTATGGCTTATGATCATGAATCAGCAGGTTGCTTTGGCTGATTTGCTACTGATGTTTATTTATCTGGAAGTACTGGCTATGGTCGCGATCTATCTCGAATCAGGAAAAATGCCGATCCGGATTCCACTCTATATTGCGATTGTCGCGTTGGCGCGCTATCTGATCCTCGACATGAAGTCGATGTCTGCATGGCAGTTAGTCGGTGTTTCAGCCAGTGCATTTTTATTAGCGATCACTGTGCTTATTATCCGTTACGGCCATTTGCGTTTTCCTTATGATAAAGACAAATCAAATGATCTGTAATTAAAGATTTTTAATCGTCAAAATCTATCGCAGATTTCGGCATTTCCGATTGGATAACCTTACAGTCAGTGGTTACTATTAATTCAGACAGATGAAAAAATGTACGTAACCAATTTAAAACTAACGACAATTAAGGAGATGATTATGACTCATCAACCAATCGACATCGGGATTACAGAACAAGACAGACTGGATATTGCTGCAGGCTTATCGCGTCTTTTAGCTGATAGCTACACCTTGTACCTGAAAACTCATTACTATCACTGGAACGTTACTGGCCCAATGTTCAACACATTGCACCTGATGTTCGAAACTCAATACAATGAGTTGGCTTTAGCTGTTGACCTGATTGCAGAACGTATTCGTGCATTAGGCGTTTATGCACCAGGTACCTATCAGGAATTTGCGAAATTAACCGTCATTCCTGAGGATGCTGGCGTACCCAAAGCACAGGAAATGATTAAAAACCTGGTAGAAGGTCAGGAAGCAGTTGTACGTACAGCCCGTTCGCTCTTCGCTATTGTTGATGCAGCAGGTGATGAAGCATCGGCTGACTTACTGACACAACGTATTCAGTTACATGAAAAAACTGCGTGGATGTTACGTAGCTTACTTGAATAATATCCAGTCTTATTAACAACCAAACGCCGGCCTTTCTATTCGATTCAGGGGTGTAAAATGAATCAAGCTATTATGGCCGGTTTTCTGGCCAGCTTCATCTCTGGCGGCATCGGCACAGCAGCAGGTGCCACCAGCATTTTTGTCTTCCGTCAGCTGTCTGCCAAGATGGAAGATATTCTGCTAAGCATCGCCGCAGGCATTATGTTGGCGGCCACATTCTTTTCTCTATTACTTCCAGCGTTAGAACATGCAGAAGCATTGACCCATGTAAAATTGACCGCCGTATTACTTGTCAGCGTTGGCATTCTGATCGGCTCAGTCGGATTATGGTACTTGCATGAAAATCTGCCGCATGAACATTTTATTATTGGCAATGATAATCAACTGCATACCAAAATGCGCAAAATATGGTTATTTGTGCTGGCAATTACCCTACATAATTTTCCGGAAGGAATGGCCGTAGGGGTCGCATTTGCTGGTAGTGATACAGCCAATGCCATTTCTCTGGCAACAGGGATAGGATTGCAAAACTTGCCAGAAGGTCTGGCGGTTGCAGCATCTCTCATGACAATCAATTATAAACGGACATTTGCTTTCTTTATTGCAGCGCTGACCGGTCTTGTAGAGCCTATTGGTGGTTTAGTCGGTGCAGCACTCGGCACGGTCTCAGTCGTGATGCTACCTTGTATGTTGGGTTTCGCAGCAGGAGCTATGTTGTTTGTGATCAGCCATGAAATCATTCCGGAAACACACCGCCGGGGCTATGAGCATTATGCAACGTTTTCCCTGATTAGTGGCTTTATTATCATGATGTTACTGGATGCAACCTTGGGTTAAAGCTGGCATATATTCCGCTTTATATGCTTATCAAAGTAAATTTATCTGCAATTGTTATATTTTTATTGTCTGTTTTCATTCAAATATGACACGAAAGTACAATAATCGAGTTGCAGATACCTTACGCCGATTTGTTTATGAATGAGGTGTCTCACCATGCCATGTAGTTGCAAACAGAAAAAAAATACCCCGGCCCCCTCAACAACTGATCGTTATGTTACTTTTGACGGAATTGATTGTGACGGTAATGCGAAAATTCTGATGTCGATGATTCGGAATCACATTGATGATCCGGAAAAGACAAACAAATTCTGGGAATACTTTAAGAATAAAGCGGAAGGCGGTTCAGGCCCGAAGCCGGACGACCTATTTCTGATTCATAGTAACCTGAATCAGGTGAGAGAATTATTTGAATTGTACGAAGATGAAGAAGCACTGAAACTGTTGGATATTATTGAAATAGAGTGTTGTTAATACCTAAAAATAAAGCGCCTCGAAGAGCGCTTTATTTTTTTATCAGCATCATTAACCGGGATTAATTTTCGCCGTTATACAATTCCAAGTCTGCAGAAGACTCTTTCCACTGTTTGTCTGCTTTCGCATCATCATTACGTAAGTCATTCAGGAATGACAGATACGTCTCGTTCACATCACCAGTAATATATTTACCATTAAATACCGAGGTTTCGAACTGAGTGATTTCTGGATTGCATTCACGAACAGCTTCTTCCAGATCTTTCAGGTCTTGATAGATCAGACCATCAGCACGAATCAGCTGACAAATTTCATCTACTTCGCGACCATAAGCAATCAACTCGCTTGCTACTGGCATGTCGATACCGTAAACGTTCGGGAAACGAATTTCAGGAGCTGCCGAAGCAAAGTAAACTTTCGCAGCACCCGCTTCTCTCGCCATATCAACGATCTGAGCAGAGGTAGTACCACGAACAATCGAGTCATCAACCAACAGAACGCGTTTTCCTTTAAATTCAGAAGAAATAGCATTCAGTTTGTTACGTACTGATTTTTTACGCTGTGTTTGACCAGGCATGATGAAGGTACGACCGATATAACGGTTCTTCACAAAACCCTGACGATAAGGTTTGTTCAATACCTGCGCGATTTCTAATGCGATGTCACAAGAAGTTTCAGGAATTGGGATAACCACATCGATATCCAGATCATTCCATTCCCGCGCAATTTTCTTACCCAGTTTTTCACCCATGTGCACACGAGCAGCATAGACAGAAACTTTGTCGATGAATGAATCAGGGCGAGCAAAATAAACGTATTCGAAAATACATGGGCAATGATTTGGCTGATGAGCGCATTGCTTAGTAAACAATTCACCTTCAGAAGAAATATAAACGGCTTCACCAGGTGCAACATCACGCATGATTTCGAAGCCTTGCACGTCTAATGCAACACTTTCAGAAGCCACCATGTATTCATAACGACCTGGTAACTCTTCGGACTGGCGACGGCCAAGTACGAGTGGACGGATACCATTTGGATCACGGAACGCAAGCAAACCATGGCCGATGATGACAGCCACAACCGCATATGCACCACGAATTTGTTCATGAACACGGGTCACAGCAGCAAAAATTTCTTCAGCAGAAATATTAATGCCTTCCGTTTTGTCTAATTCATAGGCAAACGTATTCAACAAAACTTCTGAATCAGATGTTGTATTGATGTGACGACGAGTCTGCTTTGTCTGTAAATCACGTAACTCTTTTGCATTGGTCAGGTTACCGTTATGCGCTAACGCAATACCAAACGGAGAGTTCACATAGAAAGGCTGAGCTTCTGCAGCACTTGAGCTGCCAGCAGTTGGGTAACGAACATGACCGATACCGATGTTGCCTTTCAAACGCTGCATGTGGCGTGATTCGAACACATCTTTTACGAGACCATTGGCTTTACGCTGTTTAAACATGTTATCGCTGATGGTCACGATGCCCGCGGCGTCCTGGCCGCGATGTTGTAACACCGTCAGTGAATCATATAAGGCCTGGTTGACAGGACTGGTGCCAACAATGCCGACAATACCACACATCTCTTTTCTTCCTCGAAATGCCAATAATCACTTAATAAAACTTGATGAATGTTTCATGAACTCAAAAAACCAGTTCACCACAACACCAAATTCAGGAATAAGTATGGATTGTTTCCACCAAACTGCATCATGTGCGCTGGTAAAAGTATCCATAAAAAACAAAATCGCGCTGACAATCAACACGCCTCGAAGCGCCCCAAAACAAACACCTAAAACCCGGTCTGTACCGGATAAGCCTGTTTTGAGCACAAGAAGGCTGATGACATAATTGACAATGGCACCCACGATCAGGGTTGCCACAAACAACACCGCAATTGCGACTGCATTGCGAATCATTGTGTCTGAAATAGAAGTGAAAAAAACAGCAAGATCACCGAAAAAACGGCTGGCAACGAAAAACGCAGCAAACCACGTCACCAAAGAAAGCGCTTCTTTGATGAAATCAAACTAATCAGGGCTGATAAACCAATCACCGCTATGATTGCGTAATCAATCCAGACCACGAGAACTTCCTGTACCTGTTAAGTTGCGCGCATTTTAACAGAGAGATTTCATCATTGCTTGAAAAATCTCAGTTCTGTTACGGCGCAATCTTTTTGTCATAAAAAATTTTCGCATGAGCGAATTCACATCTTTTTAATGGGTATTCCCCATGTCTTCTGAGCTACAACAGATTATTGCAAAAATAAGAAATTCAGACCCCTCTTGCAACCTATCTACAATCATGATGAAAAACAGGAACGTGTAATGATTGAAATCGCGAGCAGACAGTAGAGCCATCGCATGATGACGTATCTCCATATGAGTCACTGTCTGCAAGCATAACTCGTCTTAACGAGGGCGAGGCCCCTTGTTTGTACCGGATTTTTTCGCCGAACCATAGTTTGATAGGACCGGCTTTTTATTACCGCCAGCTCTCTTCTGCCCTGCGGATTTCTGAGATGGCTTGCCTTGAGGCGATTGACGTTGTTGCTCCATCGGTAAATGACGC
>QKFI01000438.1 GCA_003251455.1 Tolumonas sp. | reverse complement strand
GCGATGCTCAGCGTCACGGCAAATTCACGGAAAAGACGCCCGACGATACTTCCCATCAATAAAATCGGAATGAATACCGCAATGAGGGACAATGTCATGGCAAGCACGGTGAAACCGACTTCTTTGGAACCTTTCAATGCGGCACGTAACGGGCTATACCCGGCCTCGATATACCGCATGATATTTTCCAGAACCACAATGGCATCATCGACCACAAATCCTGTCGCGATAATGAGCGCCATGAGTGACAGAATGTCGAGGCTGTAACCAAATAGGTACATGAATGCGAGCGTACCAATCAACGAAACAGGTAACGCAAGCGCAGGAATAATCATCGCATTCAAATTACGAAGAAACACGAACACCACGCCGATAACTAACGCAACGGCAATCAGCAGCGTTTCTTCGGTATCGTATAAAGAAGAACGAATTGTCTTTGAACGGTCAATGACCAGTTTGAGCGTCACATCTGCTGGTAATTCCTCTTTTAACTGAGGAATGAGCGCTTTGATCGCATCAGTTGTCTCCAACATATTGGAACCTGCCTGACGGGTGATCATCATCAACACTGCGGACTGCTGGTTGTAATAGCCCTGATTAAATTGGTCTTCAACCGCATCATAGACATTGGCAATATCTTTTAACCGGACGGCATTGCCATTCTGATAGGCAACGATCAGTGAACGATATTGTTCAGCCTTTTCGAGTTGACCGTTGCCGGTAATCATCCACGACTGACTATCACCCTGTAAAAAACCCTTGGGTTTATTGGTACTGCTGTTCGCAATCACTGTTCGTACTGTGTCCAGCGAGATCCCCATTTGTGAGAGAATTTGCGGTTTCAGGTCAATTCGAACTGCGGGCAATGCACTCCCACTAACACTGACACTTCCGACCCCGTTCACCTGGGCAATTTTCTGCTGCAACTTACTATATGCGAGGTCATATAACTCACCACGGGTTCGTTGTTTTGACGTTAAAACCAGCCCCAAAATTGGTGCATCTGATGGATTTGCTTTCCTGTATGTCGGTAAAGATGCCATGCTGCTTGGCAACAAACTGCGTGCAGCATTAATTGCAGCTTGTACATCGCGAGCGGCACCATCTATATCCCGGTTTAATTCAAATTGAATAATGATGCGTGTTGAGCCCTGCGAACTCATGGACGTCAGCTCGGTAATCCCGGCGATTTGACCGAGTGAACGTTCCAGAGGCGTTGCCACCGTTGCAGCCATTGTTTCCGGGCTGGCACCCGACAAACTGGCACTGACCATGACGGTTGGAAAATCTACCTGTGGCAGCGAAGCCACCGGTAAGAACCGATAGCCAACACCACCCAATAATACCAACGCAAGGGTCAACAGAACGGTCGCAACCGGTCGCAGGATAAAAAGGCGAGAGATATTCATGAACGCTCCTGCCTTGATCTAGATTTTAGAGCTCGACGAAACCGAACCGATAGACGGTCAAACCAAAGATAAATGACCGGCGTTGAAAACAGGGTCAACACCTGACTGAATATCAAACCGCCGACGATGACCAAACCGAGTGGTCGTCTCAGTTCAGCACCAGAACCCTGCGCCAACATTAGCGGTAACGCCCCCAGTAGCGCGGCCATCGTTGTCATCAGGATCGGACGGAAACGTAACAAACAGGCCTGATGAATAGCTTCCCTCGGCGTTAAATGTTGTTTCTTTTCTGCATCCAACGCGAAATCGATCATCATGATCGCGTTTTTCTTCACAATCCCGATCAGCAGAATGACCCCAATCAAGGCAATCAAACTGAATTCGGTGTTGGTCATCAACAACGTTAATAAAGCCCCTACCGCTGCAGATGGTAACGTCGACAA
>QKFI01000180.1 GCA_003251455.1 Tolumonas sp. | reverse complement strand
GAAAAAGTTCTCTAAATTAGCGGTTATCATGGCAGGTCTGACCATTGGCGCAGCAGCTCATGCAGAAACACTGTTAGGTTTTACCATCTACAAATACGATGACAACTTCATGTCAGCTGTTCGTAAAGCGATTGAGAAAGAAGGTGAGCAATATAAAGACGTCAAACTGTTAATGAACGACTCTCAGAATGACCAGTCAAAACAGAATGACCAAATTGACGTCTTGATCTCGAAGGGCGTGAAAGCGCTGGCTGTCAACCTGGTTGACCCTGCAGCAGCTCCGGTGGTGATTGAGAAAGCGAAAGAAGAAGAAATTCCTGTTGTGTTCTATAACAAAGAGCCAAGCAAAGAAGCACTGGCCAGTTATGACAAAGCTTACTATGTGGGCACGGACTCTAAGGAATCAGGCATCATTCAGGGTGACATCATTGCAAAACAATGGGCACAACATCCAGAGTGGGATCTGAACAAAGATGGTGTGATCGATTACGTTCTGCTGAAAGGTGAGCCAGGTCATCCAGATGCTGAAGCGCGTACTGCTTATGTCACCAAAACATTGGTTGAAAGCCATGGCATCAAAGTGAAAGAACTGAACATGGATACCGCAATGTGGGATACCGCAATGGCGAAAGATAAAACTGACGCTTGGTTATCTGGCCCGAACGGTGACAAGATTGAAGTTGTGATCGCAAACAATGATGCGATGGCAATGGGAGCAGTAGAAGCACTGAAAGCACATGGTAAAGCGAAAGTGCCAGTGTTCGGTGTAGACGCATTACCTGAAGCATTAACCATGGTCGGCAACGGTCAGATGGCTGGTACTGTTCTGAACGATGCAACCAACCAGGCAAAAGCAACCTTTGAACTGGCGAAAAACCTGGCAGACGGTAAACCAGCAGGTGAAGGCACTCAATGGAAAATCGTGGATAAAATCGTCCGTGTTCCATATGTCGGTGTAGATAAAGAGAACCTGAGCCAATTCAAATAATCACTTTCCCGTTGATATAACTCAGTAAGAGGAGGAGTAACTCCTCCTCTTATTTCTTTATGGTTGTGGCAAATTATGGCTGATATCACAATGAATCCATCTCAGGAATATCTGCTGGAAATGGTAGGTATTAGCAAAGAATTCCCAGGTGTAAAAGCCTTGGATAATGTGAATCTGAGAATTCGGCCTCATTCCGTTCATGCATTAATGGGCGAAAACGGGGCAGGTAAATCCACATTATTAAAATGTTTATTCGGTATTTATGAAAAAGATACCGGAACTATTATATTTCAGGGAAAAGAAGTTAATTTTCATTCTGCGAAAGAAGCTCTGGATAATGGTGTTTCTATGGTGCACCAGGAATTAAACCAGGTAAGACAACGCTCAGTAATGGATAATATGTGGTTAGGCCGATATCCAACGAAAGGTTGGTTTGTCGATCAAGATAAAATGTATAAAGATACCAAAGCCATTTTCGATGAATTAGGTATCGATATTGATCCAAAAGAAAAAGTCGGTGCTTTATCAGTCTCGCAAATGCAGATGATTGAAATTGCCAAAGCATTTTCTTATAACGCAAAAATAGTCATTATGGATGAGCCAACTTCTTCTTTAACTGAAAAAGAAGTCAATCATCTGTTTACTATTATTCGTAAATTAAAAGATCGTGGTTGTGGCATCGTTTATATCTCGCACAAAATGGAAGAAATATTCCAGCTGTGTGATGAAATTACTATTCTCCGAGATGGTCAGTGGGTTGATACACGTCCATTGAAAGGTCTCGATATGGATGCAATCATCGGGATGATGGTCGGTCGTGAATTGACGCAACGTTTCCCGCCAAAAACCAACAAACCCAAAGAAGTCATTCTTGAAGTTGAACACCTGACTGCACTGAATCAGCCGTCTATCCGTGATGTATCTTTTGAACTACGGAAGGGGGAGATACTTGGTATCGCCGGTTTGGTTGGTTCAAAACGAACTGAAATTGTTGAAACGTTATTCGGTATTCGTGAGAAATCGGGTGGCGTAATTAAATTACATGGCAAAGAAGTAAAAAATGCAGATGCACACGAAGCAATTCGAAATGGATTTGCATTAGTTACCGAGGAACGTCGTTCAACCGGTATTTACAGTCAGTTAGATATTTCATTTAACTCACTGATTGCCAATATGGATAATTATAAAGGCGCCGCTGGGCTTTTAGATAATTCTCGCATGAAAAGTGATACTCAATGGGTTATCGATTCCATGCGTGTAAAAACACCAAGTCAAAAAACTTCAATCGGTTCTTTATCGGGTGGTAACCAGCAAAAAGTAATTATTGGTCGTTGGTTGTTAACTCAGCCAGAAATATTAATGCTGGATGAACCAACCCGAGGTATTGACGTTGGTGCAAAATTTGAAATTTATCAGTTAATGCTTGAACTCGCGAAGAAAGATAAAGGCATTATTATGATTTCGTCTGAAATGCCTGAATTATTAGGTATTACCGATAGAATCCTAGTCATGAGTAATGGACGCGTTGCAGGTATTGTTGAAACTGATAAAACAAATCAACAAGAAATTATGCGTTTGGCTGCTTTATATTTGTAATCCGGGGAATAAACATGAACGGAGCTAAAGTATTAAACTACCTGAAAAATGGTGGGATTTATGTAGTTCTTTTAATTCTGCTTGCAGTAATTATCATTAAAGAACCTACATTTTTAAGTTTAAATAACTTCAGTAATATCCTGACTCAGTCTTCTGTGCGCGCCATTATTGCACTGGGTGTGGCGGGTTTGATTGTCACGCAAGGTACTGACTTATCTGCTGGTCGTCAGGTCGGTTTGGCTGCGGTTGTTGCTGCGACATTGTTACAGTCAATGTCTAACGTGAATAAGGTTTTCCCATCCATTGGCGAAGTCCCGATTCCTGTTGTGATTCTGGTTGTCTGTGCTGTTGGTGCGCTGATTGGTTTAGTGAACGGTATTATCATTGCGAAATTAAACGTAACTCCGTTTATTACCACTTTGGGTACGATGATCATTGTCTACGGTGTTAACTCTCTGTACTACGACTTAGCCGGTGCATCTCCAATTGCGGGTTTTGATCCTCGTTTCTCAAGCTTCGCACAAGGTTATTTCAAGTTTGGCCACTTTAAACTTTCTTATCTGGTCATTTATGCAGCCATAGCGACGGCGCTCATTTGGGTTCTGTGGAATAAAACCAAATTCGGTAAAAACATTTTCGCAATCGGCGGTAACCCAGAAGCAGCAAAAGTGTCTGGCGTAAACGTCACACTAAACCTGATCCTGATTTACATGCTGTCAGGTGTGTTCTATGCCTTCGGTGGTATGTTAGAAGCAGGCCGTATCGGTAGTGCCACAAACAACCTTGGTTTCATGTACGAATTGGATGCGATCGCAGCGTGTGTGGTTGGGGGCGTGTCTTTCAGTGGTGGTGTCGGTACCGTGCTGGGTGTCATTACCGGGGTAATTATTTTCACCGTTATCAACTACGGTATGACTTATATCGGTGTGAACCCATACTGGCAGTTCATCATCAAGGGCGGCATCATCATTATGGCGGTTGCACTTGACTCGCTGAAATACGCGAAGAAGAAATAATTTCGATTCACCTCAATGTAACGCATCGGGCTATCTTCGGATAGCCCTTTTTTATTTTGAAAATCAATCATATTTAAGAATGAATACGGTCGGGGAAAAACAAAAACGGTGAGCAAATGCTCACCGTTTCGTGTTACATGGACTATTGATAATCACTTAACTTTTTTCGTGTGGTGCAACGGCTGATGATTGACGTCTAATCAAGACTGGCCGGAAGACCTGAGCTTCCATTTCTGTGGCCTCACCTGCAGCAAACTTCAGTGCCATCTGAGTGGCCCGGGTTGCCATCATCGCAATTGGATAACGCATCGTGGTCAGTTTCGGGCGTGAGAACCGCGCGAAAATAACATCATCAAAACCAACAACTGACACATCCTCAGGAACGCGAAATCCATTATCAATCAGGACGGAGATGATCCCTGTCGCCATGGCATCGTTATAAGCCACCACCGCTGTGAATGGTTTACCTTTGCCTAACAGATCCTGAATGGCCTGTTCACCACCTTCTTCATTGGGTTCAGCACGTTCAATACTGATTTCTTCAGCATTGAGTCCAGCTTCCCGCATCGCATCCTGATAACCCTCAGCACGATCGTGAGCATCCTCAATATCATATTTCGAGGTAACGCAGGCGATATGTTTATGACCTAATTCAATCAGATGTTGTGTGATGGTATAGCTACCATAATGGTTATCTAACCAGATGCAGCGATGGGGTATCTCAGGTAATAAACGGTTGATAAACACCATGCCCGGATTACGTTTTGCGTAGGTGGTTAATTCTTCATTCGAGAGGGCTTTACTATGGATAATGAGTGCTTCACAACGTTTGCTAATCAGAAGCTCGATGGTTTCGCGCTCTTGTGCAGCATTATGTGAGCCATTCCCGATAAGTAAATGTTTATTATGTAGGCGACCTTCTTTTTCGATTGCTTTTACCATCGAACCAAAAAAAGGATCGGAAACATCGAAAACCATACATCCAATGGTATCGTTTACTCTGCTTACAAGTGCGCGCGCATTCGGATCAGGCTGATAATTCAGCTCCTCCATCGCCCGACGGACAGCGATTCTTGCTGCTTCTCCAGTCTTCGATGAATTGTTGATCACCCTAGAAACGGTTGCGATTGAGACATTTGCAAGCTTGGCGACGTCTTTAATTGTGGCCATATCATCTATAACTCGTAATTTTTATGCAGTTTTCGCAATCCTGATAAATGCACTATAACAATGTTCAGGAACTACTCACAGCGTTAATGATCACTAAACAGGAAATGCAGTTAGCATATATTATGTAAACGTTTACATTTTGTATGTCGGATCACAGTATCCATAAACTGTCTCTTTTAGACTTCTTTCTAACCAAACAAACCACAGCTGGTTTTACTCTGTAAAAAGGGGATAAAAATGAAAATTCTGGTTACTGGTGGAACAGGCTATATCGGTAGTCACACGTGTCTTGCTTTGATTTCTGCCGGTTTCGAACCCGTCATCATCGATAATCTCTGTAATAGTAAATTATCTGTATTGGATCGTATTGAAGAAGTCTCTGGAATGCGCCCATTGTTTTATCAAGGGGATATCCGAGATGCTGAGTTATTAGATTCTATTTTCAGCGAACAGAATATTCAGGGTGTGATTCATTTTGCTGCACTGAAAGCTGTCGGAGAGTCCACTCAGAAGCCATATGAGTATTTTGAAAATAATATCAGCGGCACATTGACCTTACTTGGGGCGATGCGTCGTGCAGGCTGTTACCGGTTCATTTTCAGTTCATCAGCAACCGTTTACGGCGATCCACATGCGGTTCCCATCAAAGAAGATTTCCCACGTTCAACCATGAGTCCTTATGGAAGAACTAAACTAATGATTGAACAGATGCTTGAAGACATTGAGGTTGCCGAACCGAACTGGAGTATCACGCTATTGCGTTATTTCAATCCGATTGGTGCACATGAATCAGGCCGTATGGGGGAAGACCCTCAGGGTATTCCAAATAACCTGATGCCTTATATTACGCAGGTTGCGATTGGTCGAAGAGATTGCCTCAATATCTTTGGCAATGACTATCCGACTCCTGATGGGACCTGTGTCCGCGATTACATCCATGTCATGGATTTGGCTGAAGGTCATGTCAAAGCGTTGGAAGTCTGTGGTCATAAATCTGGTCTGCATATTTACAACCTGGGGACAGGGAACGGTGTCAGTGTGCTGCAAATGGTACATGCATTTGCCAAGGCAAGTGGACTGGAAATCAATTACAAAATTGTCGATCGCCGTCCTGGAGATGTTTCTGAATGCTGGGCTGACCCAAGCAAAGCACAAAAAGAATTGGGTTGGAAAGCAACCCGCACGCTAGCTGACATGACCGCTGATAGCTGGCGGTGGCAGAAAAATAACCCGAATGGCTACGAGGCATAAGAAAAATGTTTAACCCGATTGATCATCCTCACCGTCGCTTTAATCCACTGACAGGACAGTGGATTCTGGTTTCTCCTCACCGAGCCAAGCGTCCATGGCAGGGAGCGGTAGAAAAGCCTGCACCGGACAATCGTCCGGCACATGATCCTACCTGTTATCTCTGTGCTGGAAATACGCGCGTTAATGGTGAAAAAAATCCGCAATATACAGATACGTTTGTCTTTACCAATGACTTTGCGGCACTGATGACAGATACACCAGCATCACCCATGTCGGACGATCCGCTATTCCAGTGTGAATCAGCCAGAGGCACCAGTCGGGTAATTTGTTTTTCTCCTGATCACAGCAAGACATTACCTGAATTGCCGGTACCAGCGATTCGTAAGGTCATTGATACCTGGTGTGAACAGGTCACTGAGTTATCGAAGGATTATATCTGGGTTCAGGTCTTTGAAAACAAAGGCGCGGCGATGGGGTGCTCAAATCCGCATCCACATGGTCAGATCTGGGCCAATAACTTTATTCCCAATGAGTTAGCTCGCGAAGAGCAGACGCAGAAAGCGTGGCTTGATCAGCATGGTGAACCCATGTTGCTGCAATATGCGCAAAAAGAGCAGCAATCTGGCGAACGTACCGTGGTCGAAACTGAACACTGGATTGCCGTCGTACCTTATTGGGCTGCATGGCCATTCGAAACACTCTTACTGCCAAAAACACATGTGCGTCGTTTCACCGAACTGAACGATGTACAAAAACAGGATCTGGCGTTGGCGCTGAAGCAACTCACCAGTAAATACGACAACCTGTTTGAATGTTCATTCCCATATTCAATGGGATGGCATGGCGCACCATATCAGGATGGCAACATGGATCACTGGCAGGTTCATGCTCATTTTTATCCGCCATTGTTACGTTCAGCGACAGTCCGCAAGTTTATGGTGGGCTATGAAATGCTGGCGGAGACGCAGCGAGATTTGACTGCAGAACAAGCGGCAGAGCGTCTGCGTGCTTTAAGCAATATTCATTATAAAGAACAGGCTTAAGAAGGGGTTTACCATGACATTAAAGGAAAAAGTTCAGACTGTATTTAAACAAGCATTCGGGAAAGATCCGGAGATGTTTGTGCGTGCTCCCGGACGTGTAAACCTGATTGG
>QKFI01000383.1 GCA_003251455.1 Tolumonas sp. | reverse complement strand
TTCTACTGCGTTGTTTAGATTAACACTTCCGCCATAAAGTAGTGTCACTTTCTCAGCAATTTCTGAGCCATACATCGTTATCAGTGCCTGACGCATCGCATCATGAACATATGCAGCCTCTTCTGCAGTCGCAGGAATACCACCATCCCCAATCGCCCAAACTGGTTCATACGCCAAAATGACTTTCGGTACATCTTGTTCAGCGACTTGATATAAAGCAGCTTTCATTTGTCTGATAACGGTCTCTGCAGAGGCACCCCATTGCTTTTCAGACAACTCATCACCCACACAAACAAGGGGTCGAAGTTGATGATTTAAGGATGCATGCACTTTCTTGTTCACGGTGATGTCTGTTTCACCAAAATATGTCCGGCGTTCTGAATGCCCGATCTCAATCAATGTCGCGCCCGTTTCGGTCACCATCCGAGGTGAAATTTCGCCGGTAAATGCACCTTCTTCCGCAAAATGCATATTCTGAACACCAGTTAGGCACCGAGTTTTTTGCTGGTTGAGTTGGTGCGTTACTTCTCTGACAGCCGTAAAAGGCGGGATCACAAATGGTTGGATAAATGCCGGGATATTATCTTTATGTGATTGAAATATTTCACAAAAATCTAATGCTTCAGCCAAGGTTTTGTTCATTTTCCAGCTTGTACCAACCCAATATTGTTTCATAACACGACTCCTGAATTACCTGAATGAATAAGCGAAAACTTTTTCGTGTTTTAACGGTAATCAGAACCACCGCAAATAAAAGTGATATGCCTCACTATTTTGTGAACATTTGTTTAATCACAAAACTTATATTCGGTCATTTGTTTATTTGATTTGTCTCACAAAATCTATCCAATCCGTATTTTGGACTGATTTTTGTGATCAATATCGATTATTTTTTGCGAATACCCCTACAAACTAAGCATAACAAAAGTTCACAAACTGAACTTTTTATCAAACACCAACGAACGATAGAGGAAGTTTGTATGTCTTCAACAAGAAAGCCTGTAGTCGCAGTAACTTTGGGTGACCCAGCAGGGATTGGTCCGGAAATCTGTGTCGCGACCATGCAATCAGAAGAAATTTACAAAGAATGTAATCCATTCCTGATTGGTTCAGTTCCGATCATTGAACGCGCGATGAACATCAACAAATGCGGTTTCAAAGTCAACAAAATCAGCAAACCATCAGAAGGAAAATTTGAATTCGGGACGATCGATGTTCTGGAAACAGGTCCTTACGATTGTAACAGCATCGAATGGGGAAAAGTTCAGAAACTGGCAGGCCAGATGTCTTTAGATTACGTGATGAAATCCATCGAACTGGGGATGAATAAAGAAATTGATGCTGTATCTACCGCACCAATTCATAAAGAAGCCATCAAATTGGCGGGCTGTAAACTCCCTGGCCACACGGAGATCTATCAGCAAGAAACCCATTCAGACTATGGTCTGACAATGTTTCATACCCGCAATCTGCGCGTTTTCTTCGTCAGCCGTCACATGTCTGTGAAAGATGCGTGTGATTACGCAACGAAAGAACGCGTTCTCGACTGTGTTGAACAGATTCATAAAGAATTTACCGCACTGAATATCAAAAACCCACGCATTGCGGTCGCAGCACTGAATCCACATGGTTCTGATAATGGTCTGTTTGGTCACGAAGAGCGTGACAATCTGATCCCAGCAGTGCAAGCGGCAAAAGAAAAAGGCATTAATGCAATTGGCCCGGTTCCAGCCGATTCAGTCTTTCATCTGGGTAAATTAGGCAATTACGACGCCATCCTTTCGCTCTATCACGATCAAGGGCACATCGCGTGTAAAACCCTCGATTTCGAACGTTCGATCACCATTACCTTTGG
>QKFI01000120.1 GCA_003251455.1 Tolumonas sp. | reverse complement strand
TGATAAGCCTGAGAGAAAATCCGGTTATCGGTTTCCCGAAACGTGTTAAACGCAGCGGTTCCCTGTCCGATGGCCGTGAACCCAGCCAGAATCAGTAAGGGCAGGGCAATCGCCCACATGCTGGTTTCCGGTGTAAAACGACTGCAAAGCCAGCCAAACAGACTCAGGCACCCAAAGGCAAATATCAGATAATGATGCTGATGACGATAGATCATGATGGTTTTGAGTTGTACCCACGCAAACACCAGAGCCATCAGGCCACCCAGACTGATGACCAGTCCGGTATTCAACGCTGGGATCCCCAATCCCTGTTGCAGGAATATCGGCACCATATAGTTGATGGATGACAGAAGCAGGTAACATACGCCGTAGTAGAACAAACCATTCAAATAGCGGCTGGTAAAGAGATGCCTGAATGGCAGTAACGAACGATGTCGCTTCAATTCGAGATAAATAAACCCGGCAATCCCTATTACAGCGACTGGCAGTATGGCCAATAATTGACGATTATCGCTGATGTCATACGGCAGTGTTTCCATCACAAACTGCAAGATAAACACCCCAGCGACCAGAGCCAGCATGCTGCCCGGATGTAATTTGCCACTCCGGCGGATTTTCCGCACATTGCTGATCGTTTTGCCCGATAACCACCAGACCACCACTACCTGAGGCAGTTGGATCAGAAATAACCAGCGCCAGTCGAGATTCTCGAGGATTAGCGAGGCAAGAAACGGCGCAATCGCACTACATCCCACCAGACTGAAAGCCATATAGCGAATCGCAAGTCCACGACCTGTTGGCGAGGCAGGGAAGTAATTCACCTGTACGCGAGCAGCAGTGAAAAAGGCAGAACCGCCGATCGCCTGAATGGCACGTCCCAGAATAAATTGTGGAGCAGCATCGGCACTGGCACAAATTAAAGCACCGGCGGTGAAAAACAGTAATGCATACCGAATACAGCGCCGGTAGCTGAGATGAGACACCAGCCAGTGGTGTTGTGCAATCATGATAATGGCAACACCAGCGTACACAGCTGTTGAGAAACTGTAAGTCTGACGTGTCATCCCTAAAGCACCGCACAGATAAGCGGATGCAAATGAAAGCATGATGTTCTGAATAAACTCCATGCAGACCATCAGACTGATATTGATGCGTAAGAGTTGGCGAACAAGGGGGGGATTTAACGGACCAGCGTACAACATAAGAATACCTCGCGTGAGGCTACCATTGTTAAAAATTAGTTATAATGAATCAAATGGGTTAATTGAATTGCTTGTATGCATAAAATGAATAGTTCTCGTAATGATGCCTTTTTTCAGCAGTTCCGTTACTGGGATCTCAATCTTCTGGTGGTTTTGGAAGCACTGTTTACTGAACAGGGGAATGTGACTCGGGCGGCACAACGCGTGGGTTTAAGTCAGTCAGCGATGAGCCATGCCCTGAACCGGCTGCGGGAAATGCTTAATGACCCATTGTTTGTGAAGCAAGGTCAGCGCATGCAACCAACCAAGCGAGCGCTATCGCTGGCGCCTGTCGTGTCAGATTGGCTGGAACAGATCCGCCGGCAACTCAACCCACCGATTTTTGATCCTGCTGAAATTGCGCAGGAAGTGAATGTTGCGATCCCCGAACATCTGGAACGACTGGTGTTGCCTGCGCTGTTACGTTTTTTACGTCGGGAGGCGCCAGGCATTTTGTTGCATTCGCGTCCGGTACCCATGGTTCAATTAGCTGAATCATTCACGCTGGGGCGCATTGACATGGCGATCATTGGCAATGAGTGGGACGCCGGTGATGGATTTTTACAGCAGCAATTAATCAGCAGTCAGTTTGTTGTCATTTATGATGAAAATCAGGT
>QKFI01000291.1 GCA_003251455.1 Tolumonas sp. | reverse complement strand
GTACAATTACTTCATCAAACCACTCACGAGTAACTTGTGTCTGCTCTGTCATACTGACTCCTTTGCTCAGTGGAAACAGCCTAAAATGAAATTTTAATCATATTGAGTGCATAATATATCACTTCTTCACAACACACCCAAATAATGAAATGTTATTGTCGCAAGAAATTTTCTAATAATTCCAAGCCTTGTTCGCTCAGAATACTTTCCGGATGAAACTGTACCCCCTCAATTGGTAAGGTACGATGTTTGATACCCATGATTTCAATTGCATCATCGGATGAACAAACTTTAGCGGTAATGACAAAACAATCCGGTAGTGTTGATGGTTCAACAACCAGAGAATGGTAACGCGTCACAGTCAGCGGGTTATTGAGCCCTTTAAACACGCCCTGCCCCGTATGTTCAATCAGGCTGGTTTTACCATGCATCACCTGTTTTGCTCTGACTACACTTGCGCCAAACGACTGAGCAATGGCCTGATGGCCAAGGCACACACCCAGAATAGGCAACACGCCAGCAAAACGCTGAATAGCCGCAAGAGAAATACCTGCTTCATTCGGCGTACAAGGACCCGGGGAAATAACCAGATGAGATGGCTTTAGCTTTTCAATATCTTCAAGTGAGAGCGTATCATTTCTTCTGACATCGATTTTTGCACCCAACTGACCAAAATACTGAACCAGGTTATAGGTGAAAGAATCGTAATTATCGATTAAAAGGATCATGATATCTCACTGATTAACCACAACACTTTTTGTGTTTTTTTCCACTGCCACACGGACAAGGATCATTCGGTTTAATCTCGCGTGTAAGGCAAAAATTCACCAGTGGTGTACAACCACTCACCAGCAATACGAACAAATTGGGAACGCTCGATATGAGGGTGTAGTCCGCTTTTATCGCGATACCAGGCACAGAAAGTAACTTCTCCGAGATCATCATTACTATGACTCTCTCTCACTTCCAGCTTTTCCCAACGCCCCTGTTGGTTTTCCTGTTCTACTTGAGCTGCCGTTAATTCAGGACGGGTATCTGGATGCCATGTCCGAAGAATATAGTCTCCTGCATTTCCCTGACAAAAAGCAGTAAAACGTGAACGCATTAATTTTTCAGGCGTTGGTGCAACCAACTTACCTGAAATATATGGTTCACAGCACTGTTGAAAAGGTTGGCCACTACCACAAGGACATAACATCTGCTCTGACACACACACCTCCTGACGAAATCGCTCGCATACTAACACATGGGGAATCCATGCAAAAAATGAAACAAATTTATATTTTTGCCAGATGATCCAACCGCGTATTAATCAAGATCAACTACGCTTTTTATATAAGCCTTTTACTCAAGCGGAAATGGTAAATGTCTTTGTATCAAACAATCACAGCGACAGGTCGTTCCTTCATTGTCGGTGATTTGCATGGCTGTTATTCATTGCTGGAAAATGTATTGGAGCAACTTGAATTCTCCCCAGAGAATGGTGACATATGCATTTTAGTCGGCGATCTGACTGATAGAGGAAACAATAGTCTGGATTGTCTGGCATTACTTGATGAAAAAGGCTTTTATTCGATTCAGGGTAATCATGAACAAATGATGATTACTGCCTTATTGGGTCAGGAGTTAGGGATGTATTGCTGGCTACACAACGGAGGTCAGTGGTATCAGGCTTTATCCGAGACACAAAAAGAGGAAATAAAAACTTATTGGTTACCCAAAATTCAAGCGTTGCCTTATGCGATCGATTTGCATACAGCAGCAGGTTTACATATCGGTATCTGTCATGCAGACCCAGTCATTAATGATTGGGGAAAACTGTTGGAAACATTAGATCAAGAAAATGCAGCATCAAATAAAGAGTTGCTGGAACGCATGGTTTGGGCAAGAGAGCGAATCACTTTAGCAAACAAAGTAAATTATTTGTCAGATGCTTATCAAATTAAAGGCGTTGACTGGTGTGTGATGGGGCATACACCGGTACGCCCCACCCCATTAATTAAAGGTAATTGTATCTGGATTGATAGTGGTGCTGTTTATCCAAGTGGGTATCTCACCGTAATCGAACCAGATAACAACATGCAGTACTATCACAGCAGTTAAGATTGCTTAACCCGCAGCAACAACTTTGTCATCATCCTGCACATCAATTCGGGATTGCATCCAGATCCAGCAACCACAAGCGAAACCAACCACACACAAAGCCATGACGTAATAACATGGCGCCATAGGCTCATTTTTCAGCCACAGAGCAACCATCATCGGCGTCAGCCCACCAAAGATCGCATAAGCCAAATTGTATGAAAATGACAAACCAGAAAAACGGATCGCTGGCGGGAATGCTTTCACCATCACGAATGGAACAGCACCTACAATCCCGACAAAGAAACCAACTAAAGGATAGAGCACCATCAAACGTGAAGGATCTGCCCAAACACCGTGATAAAACACATAAGTGGTCACCGCCAATCCAATGCTTCCAAGAATAAATGTAATTCCTGAATTGATTTGATCATTCAACCATCCCCAGAATACGGCGCCTAATGTCAGCGCGATAATCGCGAGAGAGTTCGCTTGTAATGCAGTCGTTGGGGCAATACTTAATTGTTTCTGCAAGTAAGTTGGCGTCATCAGGATCACGACAACAATCGCAGCAGACAATAACCAAGTCAGTAACATCGATAATGCAACTTCAGCTTTTGCATTTCCAAGCACTTGTTTCAGTGGTAAACCTTCAACCAATTGCTTCTTAGCTTTCATCTCAGCAAAGATCGGGGTTTCTTCTAACCAACGACGTAACATCATTGCGACGAAACCAAACACACCACCGAGCAGGAACGGAATACGCCATCCCCATGCAATGATATTTTCCTGCGAAACAAAGGTATTTAATGCTGTCGCAACCAGAGAACCCAACAGGATCCCTGCTGTTAAACCAGCGGTCAGCGTACCGCAAGCATAACCGATACGGCGACCTGGAACATGTTCAGAGACAAAGACCCAAGCGCCAGGAACTTCACCACCAATCGCAGCACCTTGCAGAATACGGAAAACCAGTAAGCCGATAGGCGCGAATACGCCAATAGACTCATACGTTGGCAACAACCCCATAAATAAAGTTGGGAATGCCATCAGAAGGATACTGAGATTGAACATTTTTTTACGGCCAAACAAGTCGCCAAAATGTGCCATCACAATACCGCCCAAAGGACGAGCCAGATAACCAGCAGCAAAAATACCATATGTCTGGAACTGACGGAGCCAATCAGGAATATCAGCAGGGAAGAAATGCTGGCTAATCACTGCAGCGAGGAACACAAAAATAATAAAATCGTAAAACTCTAACGCACCACCGAGTGCAGCCAGAGATAACGTTTTGTAATCACGACTATTTAATGGACGGGGCGCCCCCCCATCTCTCATTGATGTATTTTCTTGTGACATAAGCCCCTCACAGCAAAAACAGGTAAAATCCTTTTATATCGAGATATAAAAACGCAAAATATTCATGATTTGCGCAATTAATGTCTCTCACCGAGATTAAACACCTATGCCCGCATGATGACAATCACATTTCAGCTATATTTTTCTTTTTTTAATATGAAAACGAATAAATTTCTGTAATTCCCCACATTCTGCACTACATTGCTTTGCAATCCCGATTGAGCTCCTTATACTGCTATATATGTCAATAAGTTGGATTGAACATCATGGAATACAATACCTCTCAACTGTGCGACATGTATCAGGATCAGGTCGACGTCGTAGAGCCTATGTTTAGTACCTACGGGGGACGTCTTTCATTTGGCGGAATGATAACAACCGTTAAATGTTTTGAGACGAATGGCCTCGTACGTCAACTGGTTAAAGAAAACGGTGTTGGCCGTGTTCTTCTGATTGATGGCGGTGGTTCACTACGTAGAGCACTGATTGATGCAGAGATCGCAGCAACTGCTGCTGATAATGGTTGGGAAGGCATTATTTGTTACGGTTCAGTCCGTGAAGTTGATGCGCTAGCTGACTTTGATATCGGTATTCAGGCGTTAGCATCTATTCCTGTTGGTGCTGATGACGACGAAACAGGCGATAGCGATTTACCGGTCAACTTTGGTGGTGTCACCTTCCTCCCGGAAGATCATATTTATGCAGACACAACCGGGGTCATCCTCTCCCCGGAACCACTTGATATCGAATAACAGATACAAAAAAGCCGGCGCTTAGTCCGGCTTTTTTCTGGATGCTTATTCGCTATCCACCTGATCCATTTTTCCCAGCAATGCACGCAGACGTTCCTGCCATGCAATATGATCATTCCGTAGCTGCTGGTTTTCTTCAGTCAGCTGTTGATTCTGTGCACGTAATTCATCTAATTCCATTTTCAACAGACTGATTCCGTCAACAGCTGACTGAACTTTAGCTTCCAGCTGTTCTAAAACTTCAAATGACATAACTCACCTTATTATTCTACTGCCAAGCAGTACATTACAGATTGCGTAGTAGGATAGACCGCAATACCTTCAGAGACAACCCTGCTACAGTCGACTTCATCGCAAATACAGCCAGTCATACACAAAATAAATCCCCGACATCCAAAGCCATTGCCGAAAAGCATAAAAAGCATTCCACTTCAGCATGTTTAAAGCTTTTAGCCGATAACAGGCAATCAGTGCCAGATTTGCACCCGACAAAGGCGTAACCGCGGTTGATAATCCCCAGCAAAACAGAAATGTCATGCCTAATAATGTTGGGTCAGGATGCAAATGAACGAGCAAAGGCGCCATACTTGAAATCAAAATGATCGGGTGCACACCCAAATACCCAATCAAAATTGCAGTGACAGTCACCGCAGAAGCCGCCATCCAGTTATAGTGACCAAACATTGCTATTACCGGTGCTAACGACCAAATTTGTGTGAGTCCATGTATACCTGCCGCTAATAAACCAGCGCCGAGAAATAACACAACCTGATTACCAATCGATGGTAGCCGTTCCGTCACATGTGATTTTAGTTTTCCCATTACATCTATTTTTGGCATCAAAGCAATTGAAATGATCGGTGCAAATAAAGCGATGATTGCGATAATGCTTAATGATGGCCATAACCACTTACAAAAAAGCACGGTTGAAGAAAGGATAAGTGGAAGCTTTAATGTTTGGAACTTCAATGGATATCCTTCGAATTGATGAACACCCATTCGCCAAATATCCCAGCCTGTAAAAATAAGCGCCCCCAAAACTGCCGCTAACCCAAACGGGAGATTCTGAAAGAAATTCATGCCAGGGGAAAAAGTCAATGCGACGGCCATTGCCACAAAAAATGGCGACCAAAATGCTGCACAGGCAAATACCCGACTCAATAAAATAGCCTGTTGCCGGGTAATCGTGCCATTGACCATTAATCGATTTCCAACAACAAACAGGACGGAAATATTAATCACCGCTCCCAGAAAGCTAACGCTAGCCAATGAACTGAACAGGCCTTTCAATCCGGTCCAATTCTTATCATTTCCTGCACTTAAATTACTCGTTGCCAGATTCAAAGTACTAACCGCAATAAACATGGAAACCATATTTAAATTCGGTAAAAAAACATCCTTTAAGTTGATCGGAATATGATGGAGATAGGAATAGATCAATAAAATAATACCGGCGCTATAGAGAATGGTTGACTGGCGCTTTGCAGCCTTTTCAAGACGAGAAACCAAAAAAAATACAGAGATCCATGCAAAGACTCCGGCAAACCACAGAGTAAGTCCCAAAAATTGATTTGCCAGAAAGGAAGCCCATGCACACAACAATAATATGCCGGATAACGTCTTCAATCTTTTCTCCAGTAAAAACGGGGCTTTTGCCCCGTTAAATATCTTGTTCCATGCTGAGGGATGGTTTCAATGAAGAAGGACGACCGACTTCTTTTGCTGGCACACCTGCCACCGTGGTATGAGGCGGTACAGCAGCGAGCACGACACTGCCCGCACCGATTTTGGCACCTTCACCGATTTCGATATTACCCAGTACTTTCGCACCAGCCCCGATCATGACACCTTCCCGAATTTTCGGATGACGATCGCCATGCTCTTTCCCGGTTCCACCCAGTGTCACGTTTTGTAATATGGACACATCATTCCCAACCACAGCCGTTTCGCCAATCACGATTCCAGTTGCATGATCAAGCATGATCCCATAGCCAATTTGTGCCGCCGGATGGATATCAACCCCGAACACAACAGAGATCTGATGCTGTAGAAATAATGCAAGTGGACGGCGATTTTGCAACCACAGCCAATGCGCAATACGATAAGCCTGTAAGGCTTGGAACCCTTTCAGATAAAGTAATGGCGTTGAAAGATAGTTCACAGCTGGATCACGTTCAGTTACCGCACAAATATCGCACGCAGCTGCATCCAGAATTTCATGATTTGCATGGAAAGCCTGTTCAATCACTTCCCTAAGCACGATCGGCGGCATAGTCAGGCTACCCAATTTATTGGCTAGCTGAAAACTTAATGCAGCCCCTAAACTATCATGATTCAGAATGGTGGAATGAAAAAAGCTGGCCAGCATCGGCTCTTCAGCCGCCATAAACATGGCTTCGTCTTTTATGGTTTTCCAAGCTTTTTCTTTTTTAATACATCTAGTGCAGGCCATATCGCTCCCACCCCTTAAGAATTCTGGGTACGTTTAAGCAGTTCTTCATCCAAAACCGATATCGGATCCATGTGAATGATAATATCGGATATAGGAAAGACTTCTTTTAATCTCATTTCAGCCAAATCAGATAATTCATGCGCCTTAATCAATGGTAAGTCATCATCTAATTCAAGATGTAACTGAATAAAACGCATCGGGCCTGACAAGCGGGTTCTCAAATCGTGGATCCCCTGTACACCCTCAACAGAACAACAAATTTCTTTGATTTGCTGTACTTCTTCATCTGGTAATTGTCGATCCAGGAGCGTCTGAATTGCTTCATAACCAATCTGCAGTGCGCTCCAAAGGATGTATATACCAAGTACAATAGCAAAAATGGCGTCGGCTCTGATATATCCGTGTGAAGAAAAAAACAACGCAAGTAAAACAGCGCCATTGAGTAATAAATCAGAACGATAATGTAACGCATCTGCTTTGATAGCCTGGCTATTCGTCAGTTTGACGACATATCCCTGAAAAGTTACCAGCACCATGGTCAAGATGATTGAAATGATACTGATCCAGACCCCAACAGCGACATGCTGTAAAGGTTTTGGATCAACCAATGCATCTAAACCATGCATTAGCAGCACAACAGCAGAACCAGTAATAAATGCCGCTTGTCCTAAACTCGCAAGCGACTCTGCCTTTCCGTGACCAAACTGATGATTATCGTCTGCAGGAATTAATGCATAACGTACAGCTAACAGATTAATCAATGATGCACTGATATCCATCATTGAATCAGTTAACGATGCTAACAGGCTTGATGAGCCAGTCATTAACCATGCAGCTAGTTTGCCGATGATCAGAATCCCTGCTGTTGCGGATGAGGCTATCCCAGCGAAAGTCACCCAACGGTAATAACGTCCCTTTTCCTCGTTCATAATGCTCATTCCGTAAAATCAGAAGGGTAAGTATAACTGAGTGGATATGTGTGAAAAAGAAAAAGGCCTAATCAGATTAGGCCTTTAGATCTGGTCGGCGTAAGAGGATTCGAACCTCGGACAATTTAATGTGACTGCATTGCCGCTGAAATTTCTGCTTTGCGTCGTTTTTCTGCTTTTGACATCAGCCACCAACCGATAAAGGTTGCAATTGATACCACCAGAATAATCAATGTCGCCAACGCATTAATTTTCGGGCTAACACCCAGACGAACACTCGAGAACACAACCATTGGTAATGTCGTCGCACTCGGCCCAGAGACAAAACTCGTGATCACCAGGTCATCCAGTGACAAAGTCAAACCAAGCAGCCAACCTGCGGCAATTGCAGGTGCAATTGAAGGCAGCGTGATCAGGAAAAAGACCTTAAACGGTGTAGCCCCCAGATCTTG
>QKFI01000290.1 GCA_003251455.1 Tolumonas sp. | reverse complement strand
ATACTCCAGCGAGTTCAACTCATCAATCGGATAACCTAACGTCGTTTTAGCACCAATTTTCTCATAGTTGTAATCAACTAATTCATCATCAGCTGCAGTATATTTTGTATAGTAAATTTTACCGCCAAGACTTACGCCATCAACCGTGAAATAAGGATCGGTAAATCCCAAGGTAATATCTTTGGTATATTGGTTTGTCTCGAAGTTGATCGAAGCTTTATTTCCAGACCCAAGGAAGTTATCTTGCGTGATACCAGCCTGAAAGCTTAAACCAGTTTCAGTACCATAACCGATACCACCGTTGATTGAGCCTACTGACTGTTCTTTTACTTTAACATCCAGATCCGCTAAATCTTCGTGACCGGCTACACGCTGTGGTTGGACATCGACTGTCTCAAAGAAACCCAGTTTTTCTAAACGATTCTTTGAACTTTCAATCTTATCGCCTGAGAGCCAAGTTCCTTCCATCTGGCGCATTTCACGACGGAGCACTTCATCTTTGGTAATTGTGTTACCGCTAAAGTTAATTTGGCGAACGTATACACGAGGACCCGGCTCAACGTTTACAACCAGATCAACTTGCTTGGTTTCATCATTGATTGATGGGTACGTTGTAACTTTTGGATAAGCATAGCCAAATCGGCCAAGATATTTCGACAACACCTCTTCGTTGTGAGAAATATCTGATGCCGAGTACATATCACCTTTTTGGAGTGATACCAAATTCTGCATCTCGACCGCATGCTCGGCCATATTGCCTTGCAGACGGACACTATTCAGCGTGTACTGTTGTCCTTCATTGATATTGATAGACACATACAGACCTTTCCGGTCAGGAGTCATAGAAACTTGTGTGGAGTTGATTTTAAAACGGGCATAACCACGATCCATATAATAGGAACGTAGCGTCTCCAAATCAGCTTCCAGTTTCTGTTTCTGATATTTCTGGTCAGCCATGATATTCCACCATGGCACATCATCACGCAGTGATAATTGAGAAATTAGTTTTTCTTCAGGAAAGGCATTGTTCCCAACAATGTTGATCTGTTGAATTTTCGCGGAAACACCTTCAATAAATTTAAATTTCAGGTTTACACGATTTCGAGGTAATGGCGTAACGACAGCCTGAACTTTCGCTGAATATTTACCGACACCATAGTAGTAGTCTTCCAGTGATTGTTCCATGGATTGCAACATAGTGCGATCCAAGGCTTCACCCACTTTGACTCCAGCTGATTCAAGAGATTTTTTCAGCTGTTCCTCTTTGATATCTTTGTTTCCTTCAAACTCAATTTGGCTGATGGTTGGTCGTTCTTTGACCTGTACTATCAGTACATCACCATCACGGAGTAACTTGATATTCTCAAAGTTCCCTGTTGCATAGAGTCGCTTAATCGCATTTGCAGAACTTTCATCATTCAACGTATCGCCGACGCGAACCGGTAAATTTAAAAGTGCAGCCCCTAAAGTAACGCGTTGTAACCCTTCTACCCGAATATCTTTTACGATGAACGCATCTGCTGCAAAAGCCTGCCCCATCACACTGCATGCCAGAAGGCATGACGCTGCAATAATATTTTTTACTGCCATGTTGTATTGAGATCCTTATTTGACCGTCAGAAACGGGCGAAATCATTAAACAACGCGATAGCCATTAATCCCATTAAGATGGCCGCACCAATTCTAAAAGCAATTTCCTGCACTTTTTCCGGTACCGGACGATGAGTTATTGCTTCTATTGCAAAAAAGACCAGGTGTCCCCCATCGAGTACCGGCAAAGGTAATAGGTTCATGATACCAAGGTTCACGCTGATTAGTCCCAGAAAACCAAGAAAATAAACAAACCCGATACCTGCGCTAACACCAGCGCCTTTCGCAATTGAAATAGGCCCACTCAGATTTTGAACAGAAACTTTTCCGGTGATGAGTTTACCAACAACATCCAGTGTTAATTTAGTTACATCTACCGTTTTGGTAATTGCATGTGATACAGCTGCAAAAGGACCATATTGAATTTCAGTAAGGTATTCTTTTGGCAATGGCTTCACAACGGGCATCAAACCAGCAAAACCAATCACACGATCTTTTGTTTCATGTCTGGCGGGAATGAGGCTCAGGCTCTCTTTCTCACCTTGTCGATTCACCAATACATCCAATTTAATTTCAGGGGAACGTTGAATGAGTGTTGCAAATGCTTGCCAATCAGTTGCCGGAGAACCATTAACCGAAATGATTTCATCATCGCTCTTAAATCCGGCTTTATCCGCTGCTCCGCCCGGTGTCACTTGAGCAATCCGCATCAACACTTCAGGTTCATATGGTGTGAATCCGAGGCGTTTAAATGGTAATGGCTCATCGGGTGTTAAGGTCCAATTATCAAGCGGGAGGACAATTTGATGATCACCGATATCATCGGTCACAGACAGTGAGATAGAAGGTTTTCCTACAGCCCCAACAAATTGATAACTGATCGTTTCCCAATCCAGAACTTCTTTTCCATCAACCGCTTTAATCATCATTCCTTTTTCCAAACCAGCATCTGCGGCAACAGAATGAGGGGTTACCGAACCAACCACAGGTTTGATACTTGGAACGCCGATCAGGAAAACAAGCCAGAAAGCAAAAATAGCAAAAGCAAAGTTTGCTAAGGGACCAGCTGCGACAATAGCTGCACGTTTCGAGATAGATTGATTATTAAATGCCTGCGCTTTCATGGCCTGAGGAACCGTCTCGATACGTTCATCAAGCATTTTTACATAACCGCCTAGCGGGATCATTGACAATGAATATTCAGTACCGTCACGACCAATTCGGCTCCATAACACCTTGCCAAAACCTAATGAGAACCGAAGGACTTTGACACCACACTTTTTGGCAACCCAGAAATGTCCCCATTCATGGACTGCGATCAGAATTGCGATAGCAATAAGAAAAGAAGCTAAATTCCACAAACTGCTCATCATGCAACTAATTCTCCGATTTGCTTGGCAGCCCATTCTCGCGCTAATGCATCAATTCTCAAAATATCATTCAACTCATTAGATGGTTGAACGGATACTTTTTCTACAACATCAGCAACAACACGGTAAATATCTGTAAATTTTATCTTTTCATTTAAAAATGCATCAACAGCAATCTCATTGGCCGCATTCAACGCTGTTGTTGACGTCTGACCATTCCAACAAGCTTCGATTGCCAATTTAAGGCAAGGATATCGCTCAAAATCGACAGGAATAAAAGAAAGTTCACCCATACGGGCAAAATCGAGCGGTTTGACGCCGGTTTCTAAACGCTCTGGAAATCCCAATGCATGTGCAATTGGAGTTCTCATATCAGGCTGTCCCAATTGCGCTAAAACAGAACCATCCCGGTATTGCACCATGGAGTGAATCACTGATTGAGGATGAATGATGACTTGGATTTGCTCAGGATTCGCATTGAATAACCATTTGGCTTCAATAAACTCCAATCCTTTATTCATCATAGTTGCAGAGTCTACGGATATTTTTCTACCCATGCTCCAGTTTGGATGTGCCACCGCCTGTGCCGGTGTTACTAACTCAAGCTGGGTCACTTCTGTATACCGAAATGGTCCACCCGAACCTGTTAATAGTATTCTTTCAATACCAGAGGCGGCCAAATCACAAAACCCTAATGATGATTGAGCTTCTGGTGACAAGCATTGGAAAATGGCGTTATGTTCACTGTCAACCGGCAGAATTTTGGCCTGATGTCGTTTTGCTGCATCCATAAAGAGGCGACCAGACATCACTAATGCTTCTTTATTGGCCAATAAAACAGTTTTACCCTTTTCAACCGCAGCAAGTGCAGGCAACAAACCCGCAGCACCAACGATCGCGGCCATCACGATATCAACAGTATCCATTGATGCAACATCACAGATAGCTTGTGTACCTGTTAACACTTCAGTATCGGATTGAACGGTCTTTAACAGTGCTTGTAATTCTAAGGCTGCAGTTTCATCTGCCATCACAGCAAAAGCAGGTTTAAACTCCTGACAATCAGCCAACATTTGTCTTGTATCTTTATTCGCCACTAATGCTTTTACAGCAAACCGGGACGGATGCCTGCGTACTATGTCCAATGTACTACGACCGATCGATCCTGTAGAACCAAGGACGGTTAAATACTGCATGCTCTCAACCTTAAATAATCAACAAATAAACAACAACGAAGACAGGAAGTGCAGCGGTAAGGCTGTCAATTCGATCCATGACTCCACCGTGTCCCGGGAGTAACGAACCAGAATCTTTAATACCGGCCTCTCGCTTAAATAAACTTTCACTGAGATCGCCCAGAACTGATGCTAATACCGCAAAAACTGAACTGATAATCAACGCAAGGCTCTGACGAAAAGAACTATGCGCAGAGAAAGCAACGACGATGGTCATTACCAGTGAACAAGCGATGCCCCCCAATAGCCCCTCAACAGTTTTATTAGGACTTACTGCAGGTATTAATTTACGTTTCCCGAAATTCTTACCAACAAAATAGGCACCACTATCTGCTAACCAAACAAGCGACATCACAAATAATAGCGCCCAGCTTCCAGCAGAAGGATCGGCTAGATAATGGTAACTACGCAATAACAATAACGCCCAGAAAAAAGGCAATAATGTGCATAAACCAAACAACCATTGAAGAAAGATACTGCTTTGCCACCAATGCTTATGTGCAGGGTATAAAACCACCATAAAAAACGCAGTAATCCACCATAAAGAAGAAGCAGCCAGAATTGAAGCGATCAGGTAACTGATATGCTCATGGAAAACGTTTTCGATCGAGGTGAAGTAATAGCTTGCTAACAAAATACAGGTATAACTGAAGGCAAAAAGCAAATGCTTATCTACTTTACAAAAACGAGCCCACTCTCGCCCGGCTAAAAAAAACAGTATCGCAGATACTAACGAAAAATATTCAAAGGGGAGAAAAAATAACCATCCTATTGCCAACGGCAACAAAACAGACGCTGTTATAATTCGTTGTTTCAAGTAGATATCCTTTTATTATTGGTTGGTTTCTGAAGATTGATTCAACCAACTCTTGATTTGTTCGCCCGTACAGCCAAAGCGCCGTTCGCGCGATACAAAAGAAGCGATTGCTTCTAAAAATGCCTCTTCATTGAAGTCAGGCCATAAAACCGGGGTGAAATATAATTCAGCATAGGCAATCTGCCACAATAAAAAATTACTGACTCGGTGATCGCCACCAGTTCTGATAAGCAGATCGATATCAGTCATATCATTTAAAGGCAGATTCTCGCTAATGGTCGACTCTGTTATATCTGCAGAAGTTAGCTCACCCGACTCGATTTTCTCTGCAATTTTTTTCGTTGCCTGAGCAATTTCCCAACGACCACCATAATTGGCAGCAATGTTGAGTACCATGCCTGTATTTTCGGCGGTCATGGTTTCAGCTTCACGAATTTTCTTTTGCAACCGCTGACTGAAGCCATCAATTGCACCAACAATACGCAAACGAATATTACCTTCGTGCAGTTTTTTTATTTCCCGCCCTAGCACCAGCATAAACAATTCCATTAATGCAGATACTTCTGACTCCGGGCGACGCCAGTTCTCACTAGAGAATGCAAACAGGGTCAGTGACTTAATACCTAATCTGGATGCAACTGACACAACCTGTCGAACAGACACAACCCCTGCTTTATGTCCTGCGACCCTGATTTTGCCCCGTTGCTGTGCCCACCGTCCATTACCATCCATAATAATTGCGACATGTTCCGGCAAAGACTGATTTGCCGAATCAGTGATGGTATCTGGTAAAGTCATTGATTCCTCCCAATAAAAAAGCGCCATACAGTTCACTGTATGGCGCTCCGTAATATACCTGAAGATTGACTTAGATTTCCATTAGCTCTTTTTCTTTAGCGGCTAACAACTCATCAATCTGCTTCACATAAGTGTCAGTCAGCTTCTGAATTTCTTCCTGAGCACGACGATCATCGTCTTCTGTAATATCTTTATCTTTCAATAACGCTTTTAAATCAGCATTACAATCGCGACGCACGTTACGTACAGAAACGCGAGACTGTTCAGCTTCACCACGAACCAGTTTAATCATATCTTTACGGCGTTCTTCTGTCAGTGGAGGCAAAGGAACACGAATTGTCGTACCAGCAGAATTAGGGTTCAAACCTAAATCAGAAGTCATAATTGCTTTTTCTACAGCTTGAATCATAGTGCGATCAAACACAGTCACTGCCAGAGTACGCGCATCTTCAGCAACCACGTTGGCTACCTGACGTAAAGGGGTTGCTGAACCATAATACTCAACGGTGATACCATCAAGTAATGCAGGCTGCGCACGACCAGTACGAATTTTAGACATTTGAGATTTTAATGCCTCAATGCTTTTGATCATGCGTTCTTTTGCATCAGCTTTAATTTCATTGATCACAATCTATATCCTTTTTCGCAATATTTAGCAGACAATTTATAGTATGACTTAAAAAAGTCTATGAAAATGCCTGATTATTTATTTTTGTGATGGATCAGAGTACCTTCACGTTCGCCCATGATAACGCGGCGTAAAGCGCCTGGTTTATTCATGTTGAATACGCGAATTGGTAAGTTATGATCGCGAGCCAGCGTAAATGCGGCCAGATCCATCACTTTTAATTCTTTATCCAGAACGTCTTCATAATCCAGTTCTGAGAATAATTCTGCATCAGGGAACTTAACAGGATCAGCAGAGTAGACACCATCTACTTTCGTTGCTTTTAAAACGATATCAGCTTCAATTTCAATACCGCGTAAACACGCAGCTGAATCGGTTGTAAAGAACGGATTGCCTGTACCTGCAGAGAAAATAACAACGCGGCCATTCCGTAACAAACTGATCGCTTCAGCCCAGTTATATTCGTTACAAATGCCCTGTAAAGGAATAGCAGACATCAATCGTGCATTCACATAAGCACGATGTAATGCATCACGCATCGCCAAACCGTTCATCACAGTTGCCAGCATGCCCATGTGATCACCCACTACACGGTTCATCCCTGCTTTCGCCAGACCAGCCCCACGGAACAGGTTCCCTCCACCGATAACAAGGCCTACTTCAACGCCAAGCTCGATTAGTTCCTTAATTTCCTCAGCCATACGATCCAGAACAGTAGGATCAATACCGAAACCTTCCGCACCTTGCAGTGCTTCTCCACTCAGTTTCAGCAGAACACGTTGATATGCAGTTTTTGGATGGGTGCTCATTTCTTTTTTCCGCTCATAGAAA
>QKFI01000376.1 GCA_003251455.1 Tolumonas sp. | reverse complement strand
AAAATGACCGTTTTCTCCCTGTACAATTAATTCGTCCAGCGCGAGAGCGGCTCGAAGAATACTCTCAATCTCGGTTGGATGCATAATACTTTCTCACAGTTATTTTGATATCAAATTAAACAGGGGTTCGACGCCATATAATGCGATCAGCTGGCAGAACTCGGCGCTGCCACCTAGTACGGATAACCGGTCATTTCTGGCTTGGCAAGCTTGAGCCCATTTTACCAAAAAAGCGATGCCTGCCGAGTCGATTTTTCCTATTTCATTAACATTTATTTCATTCTGTCGAAACAAATCATCCCGCTCTGCCCACAATAGGCTAACCTGAGTGGCATCCAGATTTCCGGTCAGTTTCATCACTAATTTCCTGCTAAGATAGCCGGTTTTTTATTATGCTCTTCAAGCATTTGACTGACACTATCAATACCTTTCTGACGAATAGAACCACCTAACTCAGACTGTTTTGATGCGAGCAGACTGATCCCTTCTGCAACCATATCAAACACTCGCCACTCGCCGGTTTTGCTGTTTTTCCGAAGCTGAAAAATCACATTGATATCAGGCTTGCCTGACTCAAGAACATCAACCTTAACAGACACTTCTTTTTGGTCTGACAACATCGCACCCTGTTCAACCTGAATCGTCTGTTTGTTGTATTTACCCAACGCATCCGCATAGGTTGCTACGATGTAATCAGTAAACGCATTTACAAAACGCTCCCGTTGTTCCGGGGTTGTGTTTCTAAGTTCTTTTCCAATCACTTTGTATGCAGCAAAACGATTATCCACATACGGCAGTAATTCTTCACGAACGATCGTCCGCAAATAATTTGGATTCGCTTTCACCTTATCGTTTTCGTGTTCCAGACGTGAAAACGTATTACTTGCAGCATCCTTCACTAACGCATAAGGATCATGCATGTTAATTGCGAACACAGGCAAGGAAACCACCATAACCAGTAAAAGTGAAACTGCACGTTTAAACCAATTCAACATTGAATGCCCCTCATGACATGAATAACAGAATCAATTGGTTGTCTGAGTTTTATTATCATTTTTATTACTATTACCACTGGCCTGGCCATAGAGAAATTTGCCAATCAAATCTTCTAATACCAGCGCCGATTTTGTATCGGAAATCGTATCCCCATTTTTGAGGATCTCAGTTCCCATTGATTCATCATAGAATCCTGGCGTAATGCCAATATATTGCTCCCCCAATAAACCCGAGGTCAGAATGGATGCCGTACTGGTATCGGAGAGTTCGTTATATTTGTCATCGATTTGCAACTCAACCTTTGGGGTGAAAGTCTTCGCATCAATCGAAATATCAGAAACCCGGCCAATCACAACCCCACCGACTTTCACTGGCGATCTAACTTTCAAACTACCAATATTGTCGAAGTTTGCATAGACAGCATAGGTATCCCCTTGCCCAGCGAATGTTAGCCCTGCGACTTTGAGTGCCAGCATGACACCGGCAAAAATGCCAGCCAGCATGAAACAGCCAACCAAAAACTCAATCTTACTGAACTTCATCCCAATCACCTGAACATGACCGCAGTCATAATAAAATCCAATCCCAACACCAGTAATGAGGCATGTACAACAGTACGTGTTGTTGCCTGACTGATACCCGCCGCAGTCGGCACACTATCGTACCCATTAAACAAGGCAACCCAGGTAACCACCAACGCAAATGCAATCGCTTTTAATAACCCTTGGTAAATGTCGTCATGCCAATCAACTGCTGCCTGCATCGCAGACCAGAACCCACCTTCATCAGCACCAAGCCAGTCCACACCGACCAGTTTCCCGCCAATGATACCGATATAACAAAACATCAGTGACAATAACGGTAAGCTGATAGCGCCAGCCCAAAATCGGGGGGACACAATACGACGTAACGGGTCGACAGCCATCATTTCAAGACTGCTTAGCTGTTCTGTCGCTTTCATTAAACCAATTTCTGCAGTCAATGCAGAGCCGGCCCGTCCCGCAAATAATAAGGCGGTAACCACTGGCCCGAGCTCACGTAACAACGATAGAGCAACTAATGGACCTAAGGATGCTTCAGCACCAAAATCAACCAGTACCCGATATCCCTGTAATCCAAGCACCATCCCAATAAACAATCCTGAAACAAGAATAATCAGAACAGATTGCACACCAACAACATAGAGTTGCTGAATTAACAATGGAAAATGTTTACGAGGTTCCGGTTTTCCAATTAAAGACTGGTAGAGCATGATACCAGCGCGTCCTGTCGCCGTAAGACTTCGGATACCACGTCTTCCCAAACCAGAAATGAAATCCACCAGCATCATAATTCCTGTAAAAAATCGCTTGCCGGGTAATGGAACGGAACCGGGCCATCTGGCAGTCCCTGAATAAATTGCACAACTTCCGGATTACCTTCCCGACGAAGTTCATCCGGAGAACCTTGTGCAACCACTTTATGATTCGCCATCAAATAGACGTGATCCGCAATACTCATCACCTCGGTCACATCATGTGACACAATCACTGATGTAATCCCGATGGATTGATTCAGATCCCGAATCAGCTTAACCAATACGCCCATCGTGATGGGATCCTGCCCAGCAAAAGGTTCATCATACATGATCAATTCAGGGTCAAGTGCTATTGCTCGTGCTAAAGCAGCACGGCGAGCCATCCCTCCAGATAATTCCGACGGCATTAATTCAGCTGCGCCTCTTAATCCGACTGACTGGAGTTTCATCAAGACAATCGTACGGATGAGTTCCTCCGGCAAAGAAGTATGCTCGCGAAGTGGATATGCCACATTATCGAAAACTGACATACCACTGAATAAAGCGCCGCTTTGAAACAACATACTCATTCGTTTGCGAACGGTGTACAAATCTTGCCGAGATAATGACGGAATATTGATGCCATCAAACAGGATCTGCCCCTGATCCGGTTTAATCTGTCCGCCAATTAATCGCAGCAGTGTCGTTTTACCGATACCACTAGGACCCATTAAAGCCGTGATTTTCCCTTTAGGAATATCCAGCGAAATATTGTCATAAATAAGGCGTTCACCATGACTGAAACTCAGATCTCGGATCTGGATCAATGACTGATTCACACAACCTCCATTGATGCATTTATCCACGCATTGTATCTCTGACATATCATTACGCCAACAAATGGGTGCTGAGAGCAACCGATTCAGCAAAAAAAGTGCCTATATCGCTAAATGCGACAGGTTTTCATATAATGCAGTTTTCCGTGAACTAGATCTGAGGATCGTCATGCCTGTCAATTTCGATTTCCGGCAGTCCGCCGAACGTGTCTTACGCCTTGAATTAAAAGCTGTTGAGGGATTATTTCAAACGTTGAATGATGAATTCACGAAAGCATGTCAATTGCTGTATTCCTGCACCGGTAAAGTCGTCGTGATGGGCATGGGGAAATCAGGTCATATCGGTCGGAAAATGGCTGCTAGTTTTGCAAGTACCGGCACCCCCTCATTCTTTGTGCATCCAGGTGAAGCCAGTCATGGCGATTTAGGGATGCTCAGTGCAAACGATGTTATTATTGCAATTTCAAATTCCGGGGAAAGTAACGAAATCATCTCTGTTCTTCCTGTCATCAAACGTTGGGGGATCCCGCTCATCTGCATGACCAGCCGTCCGACCTCAACGATGGCAAAAGAGTCAGACATTCATTTATGCCTGAATGTCGAGCAGGAAGCCTGCCCACTTGGCTTAGCACCGACCTCAAGCACGACAGCAACCTTAGTCTTAGGTGACACCTTAGCCGTCTCATTGTTGGAAGCTCGAGGTTTTACCGCTGATGATTTTGCAATGTCACATCCAGGCGGTGCATTAGGTCGTAAACTTTTGCTGCGTAATCTGGATATCATGCACGAAGGCAACTTGATTCCATCTGTTTCGCTCACAGCAACCGTCAGTGAAGCACTGCTCGAAATGAGCCGGAAAGGCCTGGGTATGACCGCTATTTTGAATGAGGACAAAACACTGGCAGGTATTTTTACCGACGGTGACTTACGTCGTATTCTCGATCAGCAACTGAATATTCACAGCACCCCGATTACTCGTGTCATGACAGAGAATTGCATCACGGTCGCACCTGAAATGCTGGTTGCCCAATCCGTGAAACTGATGCAAGAACGCAAAATTAATGCGTTGATTGTCTTAGATAAAAACAACCATCCTGTTGGTGCTTTCAATATGCATGATGTATTAAAAGCAGGTGTAATATGAGTCATACGATAGAAACGTGGTACGGAGCTATTTCTTCCGCGCTGATGTCAAAACTAGCAAATATCCGATTACTCATTTGCGATGTAGACGGCGTATTATCTGACGGCCAGATTTATATGGGAAATCAGGGCGAAGAGCTGAAAACGTTCCATACACATGATGGATTTGGTATCAAAGCGTTACTGAATCAACACATTGAAGTCGCTGTCATTACAGGCAGAAACTCCCGAATCGTATCAGACAGAATGCGAGCTTTAGGCGTTCAATATGTATATCAGGGACAAGGTGAAAAATTACCAGCCTTTCAGGAGATTTTATCTGCTTTGAAATTGCATCCATCTCAGGTCGCTTATATGGGTGATGACGTCATCGATCTTCCAGTCATGAATGCTGCAGGCCTAGGCATTGCTGTAGCAAATGCACATCCGAAGGTACGCCTTGATGCTGGCTATATCACAGTAACCCGTGGTGGTGAAGGTGCTGTTCGTGAAGTTTGTGACTTGATTTTACAAGCGCAGGGCCATCTTGATGATGCACAAGGCACATCGATATGATTAATCGCCAAACAAGTTTGATTATATTGTTATTTATAGCCGCTGTACTTATCTGGCAATGGATGAATCAGGAAGACAGTAGCACCGTAACAGCTCAGCACAAGGATTTGTCATTACCTAGTTTTACAGCCGCAGGACTGATCAGTTATCGCTATAATCCTGAAGGCGTGCTTCAGGATATATTTACATCCGATCAGGCTTTGTATTATGAAAACCAGTCAATTACAGATTTTAAGAATCCGAAACTGAATACTTTTGATCATCAATCTGAATCTTGGCAAATCACAGCAAAAAATGGTCAACTACAACAGAAAGATCAGTTAGTGTTGCATGACAACATCGTGATTCAAAACCAATCACCAGCAATTAACTTAGATAAAATTACAACCAATTATCTGACAATGGACATGAAGACTCATATGGTTACCAGCGATCAGTCAGTTGCCATTGATAGTCCGGACTATCATGTTCAGGGTGTTGGTTTAAAGGCGAATCTAAAAGAAAAACGTTATCAAATTTTGGAACAGGGTCATGCAACTTACTTCAATAAACCGCGTAATTAGTGGGATCATTTTTTTTGTCGCGTGCTCTCTGGCTCAAGCCAAAGAGTCCGATTATAAACAACCAGTTACTGTTGATTCAGTTTCTCAACAAGCTGAATTAAATGAAAATAAAGTCACATTTCTACAGGATGTAATCATCACGCAGGGCTCTATTATTATTCACGCCGATAAAGTCATTGTGTTGCGTCATGAGAAAGGCAATGATGAGATGATTGCAACGGGAAATCCAGCAACATTCTATCAGGTCTTGGACAACGGAAAGCCCGTCAATGCTGAAGCAACTGAACTTCGGTATCAACTAAAAGATCGTTTAGTGACACTAACCGGAAAAGCCATCCTGAAACAGGAAGACAATACGGTCAATGGCGACATCATTCGTTACGACATTCAGAAGCAACAAATGATGGCCCAAAGTACTGGTAAAGGCTCTCGGGTAAAAACAATTTTCCTTCCTCAAGAACTGGAAGAGTTTGATAAAGCAGGCAAACCGTAATCTATGGCAATTTTACAAGCAACAGGTCTCAAGAAAAGTTACAAGGGCCGCCAGGTTGTCCAAAATGTTAGCTTACAGGTGGAAACCGGACAAGTGGTTGGCTTGCTCGGCCCAAATGGCGCAGGAAAGACAACGTCTTTCTATATGATCGTTGGTCTGGTACCGCAGGATGGCGGCAAGGTTACGATTGATTCCCAAGACATTACCGCCATGCCAATGCATCAACGAGCCAGACATGGGATTGGTTACCTGCCACAAGAAGCGTCTATTTTCCGGCGTTTGACTGTAGAAGAAAACCTGTTAGGCGTATTACAGCTACGTACGAATCTGAGCCGTACAGAACAACTGGACAGAGTTGAAGCCCTGTTAGATGAGTTTCATATCGGACATATCCGGAAAAACACAGGCATGAGTCTCTCTGGAGGCGAGCGTAGACGTGTAGAAATCGCTCGCGCTCTGGCTGTTGAGCCACGTTTTATTCTGCTGGATGAACCTTTTGCCGGTGTTGATCCTATTTCGGTCATTGATATCAAACGTATTATTGAACATTTACGTGACCGAGGTCTCGGTGTTTTAATAACAGACCATAATGTCCGTGAAACATTGGATGTCTGCGAAAAAGCGTATATTGTCAGTCACGGCAATTTGATTGCAGAGGGAACACCGCAGGCTATTCTGCAAGATGAACATGTAAAACAAGTTTATTTGGGTGAAGGATTTACCCTGTAAACTTCGGCTATTCAGCCATACTTAGACGAGAAGAGGATCTGATAGTTTTTCATCAGATCCGATAATGGAACAGAAAGATAAGGACAAATCGACGTAGATGAAGCCGACATTACAGTTGCGTCTTGGCCAACAACTTGCCATGACCCCACAATTGCAACAAGCGATTCGTCTGCTGCAACTGTCCACTTTGGAGCTACAGCAGGAAATCCAGCAGGCAATTGATGCCAACCCGCTACTGGAACTGGAAGACGATACCGATATCATCACCCCTGAAATCAAGGAAGATGAGGAGTTTTCACCGCCTGACAGCAGTGAAGAAATGGCTCAGGCCCAAGAAAATATGCCAGATGAGCTTCCTGTTGATACCACATGGGACGAAGTCTACAGTGCTGCTGGTTCAACATCTTCGGGTGCAATGAGCGGTGATGACGATAATGTCTATCAAGGTGAAACCACAGAAAGCCTGCAGGATTATCTTCTGTGGCAAATGCATCTAACTCCTTTCAGCGAACAAGACAGCGCCATCGCCTTAACCATTATTGATGGCATTGATGAATCGGGTTACCTGACCGTATCTGTCGAAGATATTCAGCAAGCGGTTAGCACAGAAGATAACATTGTTGATATTGAAGAAATCGAAGCGGTACTCAAACGTCTACAACATTTCGATCCAATTGGTGTTGCAGCGCGCTCTGTTCAAGAATGCTTGTTAATTCAATTAAATCAGTTTGATAGCAAAACACCATGGCTGCAGGAAGCAAAACAAACCATTAAAGACCACATGGATTTGTTAGGTGCCCGTGACTACCGAAATTTAGCTCGTAAGCTACAGTTAAAAGAGAATGAGCTGAAAGAAGTATTACAATTGATTCAAACTCTGGAACCACGCCCTGGTAATACAATTATCCAAAGTGAATCCTCTTATGTGATTCCAGACGTTGCTGTATTCAAGAAAAATAATCGTTGGGTTGTTGAACTAAATCCTGATGCAATGCCAAAAATTCGCATCAATGAAACATACGCATCGATGGCTCGTCATGCTCGAAATAGTAGTGACAGTCAGTTCATACGCTCTCATCTACAAGAGGCCAAATGGTTTATCAAGAGTCTCGAAAGCCGTAACGAAACCCTGCTTAAAGTTGCCAATTGCATTGTGCAACAGCAACAGGACTTTTTTGAATATGGTGAAGAGGCCATGAAACCGATGGTACTCAATGATGTTGCTGAAGCTGTAGAGATGCATGAGTCCACAATTTCGCGAGTTACCACACAAAAATTCATGCATACACCTCGCGGCATCTTTGAATTGAAGTATTTTTTCTCAAGTCATGTTAATACTGATAGCGGTGGAGAATGTTCTTCTACTGCGATTAGGGCCTTGATTAAAAAGTTGGTTGCGGCTGAAAATCCAGCTAAACCATTAAGTGACAGCAAGATTGCGGACTTGCTGACTGAACAAGGGATTATGGTGGCGCGGAGAACGATTGCGAAATATCGCGAATCTTTATCTATTCCACCATCTAGCCAACGCAAACGCCTGCTGTAGGCCAACAACAATAAGGAAGACGTTATGCAAATCAATCTGTCTGGTCATCATATCGAATTAACTGATGCATTACGTGACTATGTAACCAGTAAATTTTCCCGATTAGAACGTCACTTTGAGCACATTAACAACGTGCAAGTGATTTTAAATGTAGAAAAACTAAATCAAATAGCAGAAGCAAAATTGAACGTAAATGGTGGTGAAATTTTCGCAAACGCCGAAGACGAAAATATGTACGCAGCGATTGATGCTTTAGTTGATAAATTAGATCGCCAAATTATCAAATATAAAGAAAAACTAACCAGCAAGTAATCATGTTAATCACTGAAATCTTGTCTGCGGACTGCACGAAAAGTGCAGTCCCATGCAGTAGCAAAAAACGAGCCTTAGAAATTATCAGCGAACTTGCAGCTCCCCGCCTCGGTCTGGAAGAAAAAGTCATCTTCGAAAGTTTACAAACCCGTGAAAAAATGGGAACAACTGGAATTGGCGGCGCCATAGCAATACCTCATGGCCGAATCCCTGATGGTTATCCTGTCACCGGTGTTTTGTTGACGCTAGAAGAACCCATTGCTTTTGATGCAATTGACAATCAACCTGTCGATTTATTATTTGCATTACTTGTACCTGAAAGTGAATGCAAAACTCATCTGAAAACACTGGCACTTGTTGCAGAAAAATTTAATGATAAGAACTTCTGCCGACAACTCCGTCTTGCGGAAACGGATGAGGCTCTCTATGAACAGATGATCAATGGATGATACGGATGAAACTCATAGTTGTGAGTGGTCGCTCTGGCTCCGGGAAAACCGTTGCCTTACGTGTTCTGGAAGATTTAGGCTATTACTGCGTTGATAATCTCCCTGTTGCACTACTCTTTCAGTTACTTTCAGAGCTGAAAGGGAAATATGACCAACTCGCCGTGAGTATCGATGTCCGAAACTTACCGGAGAAACAAGACGAGCTGGATAACATTCTGAATGAAATCCGCCAAAAAGAAGATCTGGAGTTTTCCAGTTTCTTCTTTGATGCTGATAACGCAACATTGCTAAAACGATATGGAGAAAGTCGTCGCCTCCACCCACTCTCCCGACAGCATTTCACACTCGAACAAGCTATCACACAAGAAACGAATTTACTGGCACCGCTCTCTTCCAGTGCAGACCTTCGAATCGACACTAGTCATCTCAGTATTCATGATTTAAGTGAGCAAATTAGAGAGCGAGTTCTTGGAAAAAAAGAACACGAGCTGGTACTCGTATTTGAATCATTTGGATTCAAACATGGTATTCCAAAAGATGCTGATTTTGTTTTCGACGCGCGTTTCCTGCCAAATCCCCACTGGATTGCCGAATTGAAACCCCTCACAGGGCTGGATGAACCTGTCCAACAATATTTGCAATCACAACCAGATGTCGTTCGATATACTTTGCAACTGATTAATTTAATTGAAAGCTGGCTACCTCAATTAGAACGAAATAACAGAAGTTACCTGACTGTTGGAATTGGTTGTACCGGTGGTCAACACCGATCTGTATTCATTGCAGAACAATTAGCGAATCATTTCGCCGCACAGCACAAAAATGTACAGCGTCGTCATAAAACGCTGGAGAAAAATCATCATGCCCCGCGTTGAAAATGAAGTTTCTGTGATTAATAAACTGGGATTACATGCCCGGGCGGCAATTAAGCTGGTACAACTTGTTGCGAACTTTAAGGCAAAAATAACGATCTGTAATGGGGAAAAGCAAGCAAGTGCAGACAGTGTAGTCGGCCTGTTAATGTTGGAAGCAGCACAGGGAAACACCATCAAAGTCATTTGTGATGGACCAGAAGCGCTGGAGGTCATGGAAGCAGTGCAACACCTCTTTGAAGTTCGCTTTGATGAAAATGAATAGCGACGATTTATTAAACTCAATTTCTGCAACTTTATACATCATCAACCGAAATCATTTACCTTCATAAACCCTGCGAAATTAAGCGTAATGGTTCTTAAGACTGGTTCACAGTATTCCGGCAAGCTGCTACCCTGTCGTTCTTTCTTTCAGCAAAATCTTTCAAAACAGGAAATCATCATGTTGTTCTGGAATGCTGATCCAATCTTAATCCAATTCGGTCCAATAGCGATTCATTGGTATGGCGTTTTATTTGCGTCAGGATTTCTCCTCGGTTATCAACTCATGCAGCGAATTTATCGCCAAGAAGGTAAGCCGACCGAGCAATTGGATAAATTACTAACCTATATTTTCATCGGTACCGTTGTTGGTGCTCGTTTAGCACACACGCTCATCTATGAGCCGGGGTTCTATTTGGCACATCCGGTGGAGATATTAAAAATCTGGGAAGGTGGATTAGCAAGTCACGGCGGTGGATTAGGTGTAATCTTAGCTATTTGGCTATTTGTAAGACAACATCCTGAAAATACATTTTTAGGTCTTGCGGATCGTCTTGCGATTCCAACTGCTCTGACAGGCTGCTTTATCCGGCTAGGGAATTTTATGAATTCCGAAATCTTGGGTAATCCAACAGATGGTAACTGGGGCGTTGTCTTCCAGAGGGTCGATAATCTTCCGAGACATCCTGTTCAGCTTTATGAGGCTTTTGCTTATTTTTGTATATTTGTCCTCCTCTTTTTGTTATTCAAAACGTCAAAACGTCATCAGTCTGGTTTTATTTTTGGTCTCTTTTTAACACTCGTTTTCTTGGCTCGTTTCATTTTAGAATTCTTCAAAACACCTCAAGCAGCCTATGAAGCAGGCGATCTGATTACCGTTGGGCAATGGTTAAGTATTCCTTTCATCCTAGTCGGTATTGCATTGCTAGTAAGAGCTCACCTTAAATCCTCTCGCTGATTCATTTATCAGTTACTCAAAATTTATTGGTTATAAGAAAATAAGGCTTTGTTCTTTGACAAAGTCTTATATGAAACAAAGCGGATTCACCCTGCTCGAACTCCTTGTGACCCTTTCGATACTAAGTATCTTGATGTTTGTGGGTCTTCCCGGAATACATACACTCCAAACACAAGCCACATTAGATGCTGATATAAATCTTTTACGCTCAGTATTTTTTTCAGCCAGACAATTGGCTGTAGAACAACACAAAGATATCACTGTATGTTTTTCTGCTGAAAATCATCAATGTATAGAAAACTCTGGAACGACATTGTTAATGTTTATGGATGAAAACAACGACCATATCGTCAATGAGTCACAAGGTGATGAATTGTTTACAACACAGAACTTAAATTCCTCTGCCATTAAAATTACAACGAATCAGCCCTATTTCATATATCAGAGCGATGGAACAATCGCGGGAACGCCTGGTTCGGTCAAAATATGTCATTCGTCTCTAGATACCGGAAAAACTATTATTTTTGCGATGAGCGGGCGAATGAGAGCTCAATCCATTGATTGCTCCGCTCACTAATCTGGTGAGAATTCTGCAACAAGCCTCGGTTTCAATACATTTGGCATTAACATCAATCTTGGCGCACATCGACTTTGATTGATGCGATCACCAACCCCTGTTAGCCAAAGTTGTTCTTGGTTTACATCGAAAAATAATCCGGGTTTATCCAGAATGACATCTAGATATTCTTTCGGTTTGGAAGAGATGATGCCTGTGTTCAATTCGATTGTATGCAACTTTGTCATACCAATTGAATCCGAGGTATTACTCGGTATAAATGAAGTCATGTAAACTTGACCATTGATTACATATCCACTTGAAAAGAATTGCTCTTTTCTTTGTGGATCTGTCGCTATGAACCAGCCGAGTTTATTTTCAGGTAATTTTTGTTCTTGCAGAGAGGATAGCTGATATAAATCTTGTTCCAAAATTTGATATGGTTTTTCAGATGATTGAATCAAAGACTCCGTATTCAAATCCTGCAAAGCATAATAATTCATTGTTGTCCCCACATGCTCGGACAACATAACTTCAGACAAATTATTTGCTAATAACACCCAGTCAACAGGTACTATCGTATCAACCTCTCGGTTAACCTCTTTTTTAATCCAGGAGCGCACTAATATCGGAGCCGAATAAAAAGAACCGGCTAATTGCGCAAGTTTAGTAACTTTTGAATTCTGAACTGAGTCCGCCAAATCAATCCGCCAAACAGAACCTCCAATATCCCCTACATAAATCCGGTCGGTACTCCCATTACCATCACTATCCAGTACAGCAACATTGGCTGCAATTGCATGCTGAAAGGGAGTCGACCTGTTGGTTAGTGAATCAGGATCTGGCGAGAAACTAAAAATCAGAGTTCCAGTTAAGGCATTTAGGATGTAGATTCCTTTACCATCACCAACATCTGCCTCCGGAATTGAATTTCCAACCCCACCAGAAAGAATTACAACAGGCACAGGATCGTTATATCCCTCTAACTTCAACGATGTAATGACAGGCGAGCTCTTTGCATAACCGAGCCTTGATAACGCAGGTTCATGTAATTTATCGGCTACCCATTTCAGTACAGGATTTTCAGGATCAGAGAAATCAATCGCATAGGAGGTATCACTGTATTTAAAGCTAACAACCCCCAATGCACTTTCATTCAAATCCCTATCGACAACACCATTTTTGTTCTTATCATCAAACGAAATCGTGATCACAGGAACAAAGCTAAATACAGTTGTATCGACCTGCCTTGTAGATGCTAAAAACGTTGGCTCATAAAATGTCCATATTTTACTCAGTGTATCTTGATCCTGTCTGTATAAATATAAAATACCATGATTTGTCGAGAGTAGAATATAGCGTTGCCTTCTGAACCCATAAGCATATTCAACAACAACGGGCTGACTTGGAATGTTCGGAGAGGATGAATATTGAATATGTTCTTCTTTTTTTAAATATATATGACTAAACGATGGATTTTGAGCACTTAAATCCACAGAATAATCATTCCTCATGTCACCCTGATTTTTTTCAAATGAAGTTTCGTCATCAAAACTAAGATCACAACTCAACTCGGATGCAGATCCATTTCTTGTGGACTGAGAGATGAGATTAAATCTGTCCAAAATAAATTCATTTGGACCATAGTTCCTCACCATAGATGAATAAACTTTATCTTGAAAAATCAAAGGAGCAGTTAAAGTATGATTAGTATATTGATTGATGTCCGATGCTTTAACACTAATAGAGTACATGCATAAATTGATAAACAGGTAAAAGATACTATGGATAAAATAGCGGTTTTTGTAATAGAACATATTTCTGCCGCGCATTATTATTTCGATGAAATGCATATAATATTTCATCACAATATGAGATAACATTAGTACTATTACCTGAATCCATTCGTTTACATGTTGTTATTTTTGACTTTACGAGTTCTGCAGTTACAGAGGAATCACTTATTGAATGCGGATTTATCAGAAAATAGACAATGGTTCGTTCCAAACTTAACTCAGACTTCAAATTGTCAACCAAATTTCGACTAATAATCCATTGATTCTTACACTCATGCATCATAGTTATTGCGATTAACGTCACGGGAACCAACATGATTAGAGAGATAATCAAGATACCTCCATTTTCTTTTGATTTTTTCCTCAATGGGATATCCTGCTTGATAGAATAATACTTTTCTGTACAACTAAACGACGAAAATGATCATTAAACGGCGGGATAATTAGATCCCCTAACTGATATGATTTATCGTCATAATAATCAGGCGTATGTTCTAAAGCCCTCACTAAAATAAATATTTTAATATCAGTAAAAGAAAATATATTCCATTCAGAGCCAGATATTGATTCAGCAGGAAGATAATGATCAGCAATACCATCAAATGGTTCAGAATCATCTACCCCAAGTATTATACGAATATACTCAACACCTTGAACAAGAGATAAACTACGAGACATATCAATTCCATTCGTCAATTGAACCATTTTTAGCTCAGGGATTCCCCCTGCCTCAGATACAAAATAGATATGATGTTGATACTCAAACAGTGAATCAAAATGTGTATTTTGACTGTTAAGCACTGTCATTAATTCTGTATATGGATAGAAATATGCGTGGCTATTTTTGACAGCAAAATAAATTCTATTTCTATTCAAAGTAAATAGACGATCAATCAACTCACTCCCAAAAGCTCGCTTTATCGAGATGATATCAGAGTTATGTTTTATTCTTTGTTCTTTAATACAGTTCAGTGTATTGCTCATTTTTCCTTGCGAATTAACATGACTGATAAGCAAAGGACGAAAAACACCATTCAAGCCTTTTCCTGGAAATGAACCACCAGCCATAAAACGCTCATCATAACAATCATCGATTTCTCTTAACAAAGGAGAAACAGTCGTATTTTGGCTATCTCTCAAATATTCGCTAGACATAAGCCCCATGAACCCAGCTTTGGATAAATCGTCCGAAATCAATTTTAGCGCCAGATTTGCATTTGAACGCAATTCAATTTCATTAAATAGAAACTGGTTTTCTCTCTTTGCAAAAATATAGGTAGACAAAATTCCAGCCAACAAAAACAGACCAATCAATAAGTTAATATTAATCTCAATGAGAGTATATCCAAAGCATCTAGATAGTTGTTTCAAATTTCAACCCATGAAGTCCTGAATATGAAAAGCATGATGCTTCCTTCATCTGGTTATTAATAGGAACTACGGAAACCTTTATGTCAGTACTTATTTTATTTTTTGAGATTGATATATCGATACAGGCAACCCCATTAAAATCAGACGATATCAAACCCCAAGTGCTTTCATTAATAAATATGTTGAATATGCAAGATTGATTGTTGCTAACATCAATTATAGATCCTTGATCTATTTTCAAAACAATCTGACAGTTACTACTATTGTTATGTGTCCGATAGGGTGATTTTTTATATTTAGCCTTTAATATTTGTACAATATCATCTGACACATTAGCTAATAATTCATAAGAAGATGCTTCATATGAAAATTGAATAGCATGCACATAGATTTTAACGACTCCAAATATTCCAACAGTGAGAATAATTAAAGTAATCAAGCACTCCATCATACAAAAACCAAGAGAAGACATATGAAATTTCATTTACCTAAGAATATTTCATTTTTTAATCTATAGAATAAGAATAAATTCTATACAGTTTATATAAAAAAACTGCTGTCATTAACAGCAGTCTTCTTAGTACAACCAAAAGCAGAATGAACGATGATGTATTAAAGTTTTAATTCCTGAGGAACTTCAAAGACCATGTCTTCGGGCGTTCCAGACATTTCGATAACTTCATCGGCCCCAAAGGTTTTGAGTTGATTGATGACGCTTTGAACTAATACTTCTGGCGCTGATGCACCAGCGGTCACACCAACAACGTCACAATTATCAAACCATGACGGCTCGATTTGTTCAGCATCATCCAATAGATAAGCTTTCGTACCTAATCGTTCAGCTAACTCTCTGAGACGATTCGAGTTTGAGGAGTTTTTTGAACCTACAACCAACATGACATCAGTTAACGCAGCTAATTCCCGTACAGCATCTTGGCGATTCTGAGTTGCATAACAAATATCATCTTTTCTTGGCCCTTGTATTGCCGGAAACTGCTCCCTTAACGCACCAATGACACCTTTTGTTTCGTCAACACTCAATGTTGTTTGCGTAACAAAACTAATGTTTTCTGGATTATGTACTGGCAAATTCGGCACATCCTGCATGTCTTCAACTAAGTACATGCCGACGCCAGCACCATCATATTGCCCCATCGTCCCTTCAACTTCTGGATGACCTTTATGACCAATCAGGATCACCTCTTGCCCTTTCCGGCTGGCACGTTGAACTTCCATGTGCACTTTAGTCACGAGTGGACAAGTCGCATCAAAAATCTGTAATTCACGACGTTTCGCTTCATCCCGGACCGCTTTCGAGACACCGTGCGCAGAAAATATCACGATATTATCGTCGGGGATCTGCTCAAGTTCATCAACGAAAATAGCGCCCATTTGTTTCAACTCATCCACAACATATTTGTTGTGCACAACTTCATGCCGGACATAGATCGGTGCCCCGAATTTTGTCAGTGCGTTCTTCACAATCGAAATAGCTCGATCGACACCAGCACAAAAACCTCGGGGATTCGCCAGGATTATTTTCATAACAAACTCTTTTCTTGCGGATAAAACATAGCCGGTAAAACTACCGGCTATCATAGCAGTGATGAGAGAAATAAGAATTAATTCTGTGCAGGCTTTTTGATAAAACCATCCAGAACAATTAAGACTGCACCACAGCTGATGGCCATATCCGCCACATTAAATGCAGCAAAGTGATACAGTTCTTGCCAGTGGAAATCAAGAAAATCGACCACATGACTATACACTAAACGATCAATCAAATTTCCAATCGCGCCACCAATCACCAAACTATATGCAATCGTAGCGAGAGTGCATTTCTTTGGTGCTTTCGCCATCGCTATCGCCAATAACAAAGAAATAGCAATGGCTAAGCCACTAAATAACCAACGCTGCCAGCCCTCGGCATCAGCCAAAAAACTAAATGCAGCTCCGGTATTATAGACATGCACTAAATTAAAAAACGGTGTGATAACCACACCGTGTCTATAAGGAATTGTCTGCATGATCGCATATTTGGCTAACTGATCAGCGACAATCACCAATAGGGCGATCCAGAGCCAGCGCAACCCGGTTTGCATTAAAAAATTCATTATGCAAACTGGCGAACTTCGCCTGCCCCAGCAACATTGGATACACAACGACCACAGATATCACCATGACCTTCATGAGCACCAACATCCTCAACATGATGCCAGCAACGTTCGCATTTCTTCGATTCAGTCACAGCAACATTCAACCATAAACCGTCAATTTCGGTTGGCTGAGTATTTTCAGGCTGTGCTGATACTGAAATCACTTTTGCTTTCGACGTCAGCAATACGAAACGTAGCTCTTCGCCGAGGAGTTCAAGCTTCGCAGCCAGTTCAGGTGATGCAAATAAAGTGACTTCCGCTTGTAATGAACTACCAATTAATTTTTCATTACGAGCCACTTCTAATGATTTATTGACTTCGGCACGAACATTCAACAAATCCGCCCAGAAGGCATCATTCATTGATTCACCAGACTCAAGACCAAATAGTTCGGTATACCACTCATCCGTAATCGCAAAATCACTGCGCTCACCAGGCAGCAATGCCCAGATTTCTTCTGCGGTGAAGCTCATGATAGGCGCCATCCAGCGTACTAGCGCTTCGATAATATGATATAGCGCCGTCTGGCATGAACGACGTGCGATACTGTCTGCTTTCGCGGTGTATTGACGATCTTTAATGATATCCAGATAGAAAGAACCCATTTCGACTGAACAGAATTGCATCAGTTTCTGAGTGACTACGTGGAAATCATAATTGTCGTAAGCAGCCAGAATTTCTTCCTGTAATGCTTTCGCACGACCAACAGCCCAACGATCCAGCACAACCATTTCTTCAGGTTTCACCATATCCTTCGCAGGATCAAAACCATTCAAATTCGCCAGAAAGAAACGGGCCGTATTACGGATACGACGGTATGCATCAGCAGAACGTTTCAGGATCTCATCAGAGACGGTCATCTCACCGGTATAATCCGTCGATGCAACCCATAAACGCAGAATATCCGCGCCCAGTTTGTTCATTACATCCTGAGGGCTTACCACGTTACCCAGTGATTTTGACATCTTACGGCCCTGACCATCAACGGTGAAGCCGTGAGTCAGAACCTGACGATACGGCGCCTGATGCTTCATCGCAACGCCGATCATCAGAGAAGACATAAACCAACCACGATGTTGATCAGAACCTTCCAGATACATATCTGCAGTATGGCCATTGAATTCAGGACGGACATCGACAACCGAAGCATGCGTTGAACCTGAATCGAACCAGACATCTAATGTATCAGGTACTTTCACATAGTCTTCAGCTTCAGCACCAAGTAATTCTGCAGATTCCAGATCCCACCATGCTTGAATACCCTTGTCCTCAACACGCTTTGCAACTTCTTCCATCAGCTCTAATGCCCGAGGGTGAAGTTGTTGCGTATCTTTATGTACGAACAGGGCAATCGGAACACCCCAAGTCCGCTGACGTGAAATACACCAGTCTGGACGGTTCGCGACCATCGCTTCAATACGGTTCTGGCCCCACTCAGGAATCCAGCGTACGCCTTTGATTTCTGACAATGCTTTCTGGCGCAAACCAGCTTGTTCCATGCTCACAAACCATTGTGGTGTTGCACGGAAAATAATTGGGGTTTTATGGCGCCAGCAATGTGGATAAGAGTGCAGATAAGCTTCGTGATGCAACAGAGCACCATGCTCACGTAATACCTCAACAACACTATTATTTGCTTTGAATACATGCTGACCTGCAAATAACGGTGTATCAGGCAAATAGGTACCATTGGATGCCACAGGGTTTGCGACTTCCAAACCGTATTTGTTCCCTGCAACAAAGTCTTCCTGACCATGACCCGGTGCCGTATGAACAGCACCGGTACCTGAATCAGTTGTAACGTGATCACCCAAAATCACAGGGACAGTGAAGTCATAGAACGGATGATGGAACTGAACCAATTCAAGTTCTGCACCGATGCAATGCCCTAACACCTCGAAATCAGTAATTTTCGCGCGCGCCATCACTGACTCATACAACGCCGAGCCCAGAATCAGACGTTCTGGATTTTCACCATTGACCTGAACCAGCACATAATCCAGTTCCGGATGCAATGCAACTGCACGGTTAGCCGGTAATGTCCAAGGTGTGGTTGTCCAAATGACGACGGAGATTGGACCATTGCCTGCTGCAGCAAATTTGTCAGCAACCAACGCTTCATCAACAGCTTTGAAACGAACGTCAATTGCCGGTGATTTTTTATCGTAATACTCAACTTCCGCCTCAGCTAACGCTGAACCACAATCTGTACACCAGTGCACTGGTTTTGAACCTTTGTGCAGATGGCCATTGGCGATAATTTTGCCTAATGAGCGAATGATATTAGCTTCTGTTTTAAAATCCATGGTCAGGTATGGGTTTTCCCAATCACCTAACACCCCTAAACGGATGAAATCTGTTTTTTGGGCTTCAACCTGTGTTTTTGCATATTTGCGACATTCTTCCCTGAACTCAGCTGCAGAAACCTTTTCACCAGGCTTCCCAACCATGCCCTCTACTTTCAATTCGATAGGCAATCCATGGCAATCCCAGCCAGGAACATAAGGTGAATCGAAGCCTGATAACCCTTTGGATTTAATAATAATATCTTTGAGGATCTTGTTAACTGAGTGACCAATATGAATACTGCCGTTCGCGTATGGCGGGCCATCGTGCAGAATGAATGGTTTTTTACCTGCTTTGGCTTTGCGAATTGCACCGTACAAATCTTTTTTGTACCAGTTTTTCAGCATTTCTGGCTCGCGTTTCGCCAGATCGCCACGCATCGGAAACGCAGTTTCCGGCAGGTTCAAAGTATGTTTATAGTCGCTCATTAGTCCTAAATTCCATCAGGGTTAACACTGGTGTTCGGCAAACCATTCTCTGGCTTGTCGTGCATCTTCAGTTATCTGTGCTTGCAACGCAGCAAAAGATTCAAATTTTTGTTCATCCCGCAATTTATGGCAAACCTCAATTTGCAATCGTTTGCCATATAAATTGCCATTGAAGTCAAAGAGATGAACCTCAAGTTGTGAACGGGTACCATTCACAGTCGGTCTGAAACCAATATTCGCTACCGCCGTGTATTTTTGATTATCTACATCGACAATAACAGCAAAAACGCCCTGTAACGGTACAACTAACCGTTTCAAGTGAATATTTGCCGTAGGAAAACCAATCGTACGACCTAATTTTGCACCGTGAGCAACACGGCCATGTATCGTATACGGTTGTCCTAACATCCGTCTGACATGATCCATATTGCCTGCTTTCAAGGCCTCTCTTAAGAGCGTGCTGCTGACTCGTTGCTCATCATGCAACAAAGTATCAGTACTTAGCACCTGAAAGCCATATTTTTCCCCTGCTTGGCATAAGAGAGAAAAATCACCACAGCGTTTAATTCCAAAGCGAAAATCATCGCCCACCACAAGAAAGCGGACATTCAATTTGCCAACCAGCACATGCTTGATGAAATCATCAGCAGATAGTTGTGCAAAGTGACGATCAAATTTCACACAAATCAGTCGATCAATTCCCAAGGATTCCATCGCATGATATTTATCACGCAACCGACTAATCCGAGCGGGCGCTGTCGATGGTGAAAAAAACTCCAGCGGTTGTGGCTCGAACACCATCACACAAGAAGGCAAACCCAACTCTTTTGCTTTCAGCTGGAGTTGACGTAATACAGATTGATGGCCACGGTGCACACCATCGAAATTACCGATGGTTAGTACACAACCCGCATGCTCGGGACGCAAATTGTGAATACCGCGAATCAATTGCATAAAACAGGAACCCTATTACCACTGCAAAACTGCAGGATTATATACTGAACAGCTATCCGGATCAGCCCTCAGATACGGTTTTGAAATGCTTTGGCCGTAAGCCAACCAGAAACATTGCCACAGAATACGTGATTAAACCTGCGATAATCAGAAGGCTTAACTCCCAAATAGACTGCCATTGAGACATCTTGACCCATTGCTCTAAAGGAACACTTAGCTCAGTTAAAACAAATGCCATCACTAACGTAGCAAAGGTTAACCGAGAGAAGAAGAATAAGGTCTGTTTACCTGGCCGATAAATACCACGCCGATACAACCCTTGAAATAATGAGACTGCATTGACTGTCCCTGATAAAGCGGTCGAAAGCGCTAATCCGATATATCCAAGAGGATAAATAAGAATCGCGTTGAAACACATGTTTGCAATCATCGAATGGATACCATACCGAACGGGTGTTCTGGTATCTTGGCGGGCATGAAATCCAGGCGCTAAAACACGAGCCAGCATTAAAGACAATAATCCTGATGTCGAAGCGAGTAAACTTGCACTGGCCATTGTTACTTCATGTGCGCCAAACTCACCGCGCATAAACAGCACACGCAAAATTGGTTCTCGTAGTGTCATGATTCCAGCCATCGCCGGTAAACCAAGGAAAAGAACCATTCGCACTCCCCAATCCATTGTCTGAGAGAAGCGTAGAGGGTCTGCGTCCACATGACGTTTTGACAGGGTAGGAAGAATGACGGTACTGATGGCAACAGCAAACATGCCCAACGGAAATTCAAGCAAACGATCAGAATAATAAAGATAACTGATAGAGCCTGTCGCCAGAAATGAAGCCAGCATCGTGTTAAACATCAAATTGATCTGACTTACAGAGACGCCAAAGATTGCAGGCAACATCAATGATCTGATTTTCACGACCCCCGGATGATGCCATGCCCATTTAGGCTTCACCAAAAAGCCCATCTGAAGCATATAGGGGATTTGATAAATTAATTGAACCAACCCCCCCACGAAAGTCCCCACTGCTAACGCGATAACAGGCTGCTCAACATGGGGAGCAATCCACCAAGAGGTAATAATCAAAACAATATTTAAAAATGTCGGCGTAAAAGAAGAAACACCAAAACGACCATAGGTATTTAATACTGCCCCCGACATCGCGGTGAAAGTCACAAACCACAAATAAGGAAAAGTGATTTTGATCAATAGACTCGCTAATTCGAACTTTTCTGCACCAGGTTCATTGTGCCACCAAGCCATAAACCAGCCCCATCCGAATAATGCAGATAAAACGGTTGAACCAAGCACTCCAAGCACTGTTACGACTGTAATTATGGCGCCCAAAGTACCTGATGCAGCCCTTAACAGATCCCGAACAGCAACCTTGTCTCCTTTTTCTTTATATTCCGTCATGACAGGAACAAAGGCCTGATTAAACGCACCATCCGCAAATAAACGACGCATGAAATTAGGAATACGATTTGCGAAGAAAAAAACATCAGATGCCACACCTGCGCCCAATAAATGAGCAATCGCAATATCACGAACCAAACCTAAAATGCGCGATGCAAAGGTAGCAATAGTGACCATTAATCCAGATTTTAATAACTTCTTGCTCAAGATAGACCTCGAAAACTGTACAGCAGCCAGAATCCTGCTAAAATCGACCGACAGTTTAACTACCTGCGCTTTCCGCGGCTACAGGGTGCGGTGGTTATTTGCACAAAATTTATTGACATCATCGGGCTGAGAAGGCATATTTCCCAGCCTTTTCAGCATACTCGCTAAGACCGTTTTTCAGGAGTTTTACCTTGGCTAACATCAAATCAGCTAAGAAGCGTGCAATCCAGTCAGAGAAAGCGCGCAAACATAACGCAAGCCGTCGTTCTATGACCCGTACTTTCGTTAAGAAAGTTGTTGCTGCTATCGCATCTGGTGATAAAGCTGCTGCACAAGCTGCTTTCGCTGCTGCTCAACCAATTCTGGACCGTATGGCTACTAAAGGCCTGATCCACAAAAACAAAGCAGCTCGTCATAAATCACGTCTGTCAGCTCAGATCCACGCAATGTAATCATTGTGATTGATCTCTAGCTAAGACAAAAAAACCGGCAAATGCCGGTTTTTCTTTTTTTATGCAGTTATCGCTGGAGAACAATACAAATGATGTAGCGTGGAAATAATCGCTTCAACATCCGGACTGCTTAACGAATAATAAACAGTCTGAGCTTCTTTCCGTGTTTTTACCAATTCATCTTTTCGTAATAAAGCAAGATGCTGAGATAACGCTGACTGGCTCAATCCAATTTTCTGATTTAACTCCCCGACTGATAATTCCTGCCCTTGTAAACAACAAAGAATAATCAACCGGTGTCTATTAGCCATCGCTTTCAATAGAGATACTGCTTGGTCTGCGCCTGATTCCATTTCTTCGATGGTCATTTTTTACTCCTGCATGCTCTAAAGGACGACATAATAACAGTAAAAATGGAAATGAAAATAAATCAACCTTTGCTTTATTTCTCCAATCCAGAAAAAAGTGCTGAAAAATCACTCTCACAAAGTCGTTTGACAGCAGAATGTTGAATCATTCTTTCGGCAAAAATAGCATAATATTCTTCTTTCAATTCATCGGTCTGTCCAACAAGCATGATGTTCTGACCATCGAGAAACTCCTCCTGATAAAGTGTTGGCGCAACAAAGATCCCCTGATCAAATAAGCCGAATGCCTTCATTAATGCAGCATCATCAAACTCACCGAAAATTTGTGGAGCCAATCCTTGCTCATCAAACCAACGGGTTAATTGTCGACCCAATGCACTCTGTTTAGCTGGGATCAACAATTTCCTTTCCATTAAGCAGGAGGGAAAAGCTTGTGCAGGTAATGGGGCATGACAAAAAAAACTGACGCCACACTCGCCCAGTTTTTTGGATAACAAACCAGGATGCTGTGTAGAGTCCAATGGACAATCGGAAAGGATCATATCAAGCTTATGCTCCCTCAATTGAGACAGCAATAATTCATGCGTCGACTCAAAACAACGAAGATGTATTGAGTCATCCTGCGGCAGCGCAGACATTAGTACCTTGGAAGCAATGCGTTTGGAAAGCACATCAGCAATGCCAACATTGAAGGAACTTTCATTTTCTTTCCGAAAATTAACGACCTCCAACATCTCATAGGAAAGGGAAAACATCTTATCTGTATAACGAAAAATCAGTTGTCCTAGTTCCGTAGCTTCCAGATTACGCCCCTTGCGTTTAAACAAACGCCCACCAAGTCGTTCTTCCAATTGGCGGATCTGCCCTGTAATTGTTTGCGGTGTTAAATATAAGGCTTCGGCTGCTGCTGTCACCGACCCTTTTTTCTGCGTCATCCAAAAATAATATAAGTGATTGTAATTAAGATGAAACATACTTATTCCTTGTTCATTAGTACCGGTGAATGGTTCCACCAACGCAGGTAAATAAAGCCCAAAATTGCAGCGAAAAATGAACCAGCAAGAATACCTAATCGGGATAACTCAAACGACTGACTTTCTAATCCAAATGCCAATCCACTAATAAATATCGACATTGTGAATCCGATACCACACAAAAGAGACAAACCAAAAACATGCGACCAAGTTACTCCCTGAGGTAAAGAAGCAAATTTTAATTTGACACTTAGATAAGATATCAGCATCACTCCAATCGGTTTACCGAGTATTAAACCAGCCATAATTGCTAACGGTAAGCCGTCGGATAATAATTTCCATGATATCCCTTCAAATGACAGCCCAGCATTTACAAAAGCAAAGAAAGGAAGAATGAAATAACTACTCCAAGGATGTAGTTCATGTTCCAGACGGGTCAACAATGATCGGGAGCCATGATGTGGAATAGCAAAACCAACTATCACGCCAGCAATGGTTGCATGAATTCCGGACTTAAGAACTGCGATCCACAAAAATCCACCAATTAATAAATACAGAGTCAGTTTTTTCACGCCAGATCGATTAAACATCAATAATAAAGCGCTTAATGCAAATGCAAAAATTAACGGCTCCGTATGTAATTGCTCGGTATAAAACAATGCAATTACCAGAATAGCGCCTAAGTCATCAATAATTGCCAATGCAAGCAAAAATATTTTCAATCCCAAAGGTACACGCTGACCAAGTAAAGACAGAACGCCCAGAGCAAAAGCGATATCAGTTGCCATCGGAATGGCCCAGCCCGGCATCAATGCTGAATTACCAGCGATCGTGACATAATAAATGAATGCAGGAGCAACCATCCCCCCAATTGCCGCGAATACGGGTAAACTCGCTTGCTGGAGATTCGATAATGACCCATCGATCATTTCACGCTTGATTTCCATTCCAACCAACAAGAAAAAAATCGCCATCAATCCATCATTGACCCATAGCAAAAGCGTTTTATCGAGATTGAAGGTTCCGACGCGTAATTGAAATGGCATGTCCAAAAATGAACGATAAAGATCTGACCATGGGGAATTAGCAAATACCAAGGCAAGTAATGCGGTAAAAAAAAGAATAATGCCGCTAGCAGCTTCTAGTTGGAAAAAACGGCGAACAAGATCAACCATCGATATACTCCTTATCTATCTTTTAAGAGTATACCGATAGCCTTAAAACGTAAAAAATCTGTTTAACCAACCAGAACGCTCGGCTAAACCGAAATGAATTTAGACAGCGACAGGAGCTTTAATAGCAGGATGAGGGTCGTATCCTACTATTTCGAAATCCTCAAATTGATAATCAAAAATAGATTCCGGCTTACGTTTGATTTGCAGTTTCGGTAATTCTTTCGGGTTACGAGTCAACTGCAAGCGGGTTTGTTCAAGATGGTTCGAATACAAATGCACGTCCCCACCCGTCCAAACAAATTCACCCACCTCTAGATCACACTGCTCGGCCATCATGTGAGTTAGCAATGCATAGCTGGCAATATTAAATGGTAATCCAAGAAAAACATCACAGCTTCTCTGATAGAGCTGGCATGATAGTTTTCCATTTGCAACATAGAACTGGAAAAACGCATGGCAAGGAGCTAATGCCATTTTATCTAACTCGCCAACATTCCAGGCAGATACGAT
>QKFI01000287.1 GCA_003251455.1 Tolumonas sp. | reverse complement strand
TCTGGATAAACCACTTTTACCACCAGCTGAGGCTCCAGTTTGGATCGCGAATAACTGGGAACAGGAACAGCGAGCCATTCAACCGGAACAGCCAAAGCCGGACCAGCTAAAGAATGTTAAGCAGTCACAACTGGCCTAAGTATTGAACAGGAAATCTGAAAGAGGGAAATTTCTATGCTCAGCACAAAAAAACGTCCATTCAGCATGATCGGTTTATTGGTTTCATCCGCATTATTGACCGTGCCAGCAATGAGTCAGGCAGCTGACTGTCAAACCGTCAAATTCTCTGATGTCGGTTGGACCGATATCACAGCAACAACTGCTGTGACCAGTGAGATTCTGAAAGGCTTGGGTTATCAAACAAAAACACAGTTGTTATCAGTGCCTGTGACTTACACGACGCTGGCAAACAAAGATATCGACGTGTTCTTAGGAAACTGGATGCCGACCATGGAAGGCGACGTCCGCAAATACATCGACAATGGTTCCGTAGATAGCATCAAAGCAAACCTGAAAGGTGCGAAATACACCTTAGCAGTGCCTGATTATGTCTACGATGCCGGTGTGAAATCATTTCAGGATCTGCACAAATTCGCAGATAAGTTCCACAAATCCATCTATGGACTGGAACCTGGCAATGATGGTAACCGACTGATCCAAAAAATGTTTACCGACCCTTCTCTGTCATTAAAAGGGTTCAAACTGGTTGAATCAAGTGAAGCCGGTATGCTTTCTCAGCTTTCTCGTGCTGTTCGCAAAAAACAGTGGATTGTCTTCTTAGGCTGGGAACCGCACCCAATGAACACCAACTTCAGTATTCGTTATCTCTCTGGTGGTGACGAATATTTTGGACCTGATTTTGGTGGTGCAACCGTCTATACCAACGTTCGTAAAGACTATCTCACCGAATGCCCGAACGTTGGCCACCTGCTGAAAAACATGACCTTCACGCTGGATATGGAAAACAAAATCATGAACAGCATTCTCAATGAAGGTAAAAAACCTGCAGAAGCAGCGCACGCATGGTTGGCAGCACATCAATCTGACTGGTCTGGTTGGTTAGGTGATGTGAATACGATTGATGGCAAGCCGGGTCTTGCGGCTGTCGAGCAATATCTGTCGAAATAAAACGATAACGGGCCGGTTCCCGGCCCTTTCAAGGAAGACGATATGAACTGGATTACTGAACATAAAATTCCAATTGGAATGTGGATGGAACATGTTGTGGATTGGCTCACCATCCATGCAGCACTGCTTTTTGATTTGATCTCCGTCTCTTTTGACTGGACGATCAACATCATGGTTGAAGGTTTTGAATATCTGCCTCCTTATGTGCCAATTACCGTCACTGCTTTGATGGCGTGGTTTATCCACCGCCGGATCTCACTCGTCGTATTTGTTGTTGCAGCCTTACTGCTGATTTTGAACCTGGGATATTGGGATGAAATGCTGCAGACCTTCGTATTAGTTATGGCAGCGACGATCACATCAGTCTTAATTGGTGTGCCGATCGGGATTCTCTGTGCGCATAAGCAATGGATGTATACCGTCATGCGCCCGATACTTGATTTGATGCAGACGATTCCAACCTTCGTTTATCTGATCCCGACTCTGGTCTTGTTCGGTTTAGGTGTAGTTCCTGGTCTGATTTCAACCATCATCTTCGCCATTCCAGCACCGATCCGACTGACCTATTTAGGAGTGAAAGGTGTTCCGACAGAATTAATCGAAGCGGGTAAAGCTTTCGGTGCATCCCCTTTCAAACTGCTCTATAAAGTTGAATTACCAAGTGCAATGCCAAACATCATGGCTGGCGTTTCACAATGCATTATGTTGTCACTATCGATGGTGGTTGTTTCAGCACTGGTAGGTGCTGATGGT
>QKFI01000423.1 GCA_003251455.1 Tolumonas sp. | reverse complement strand
TTTTCAATCGTGTGGCATTGAATCGATCTCTTTATACGAATCGAACAAAGCAGCAACCGGCAGTGCAGTGATTTATGTCAATGAAGATGGTGAAAACATCATCGCTATTTCACCTGGCGCCAACCAAGAAGTTACGGATGAAGAGGTGGCAGCGTTATTGCCTTACATCACTGAATCCAACGTGGTATTAGTCCAACTGGAAAATAACTTTAAGGCATTGGAAGAAGTCATCAAGCTATCTAACGCACTGAAAGTTCAGGTCATTTTGAATCCAGCACCGTATGTTCCGGAAGTTGAAAAACTGATCCCAATCTGCGATCTCATTACACCAAATGAAACAGAAGCCAGCCAGATTTCTGGGGTGAATATTACGGACATTCCATCAGCCAAAGAAGCGGCGCTGGTTATTCATCGTAAAGGTGCGAAGAAAGTACTGATTACGATGGGTGGTCAAGGTTCATTGATTTTTGATGGTGAGAAATTCACGCATATTCCAGCATTTGCAGCGGTTGTTGTTGATACGACTGGTGCCGGAGATGCATTTAACGGTGCACTGGCCGCCTCGCTGGCCAATGGTAAAGATTTAAATCAGGCAGCACATTACGCAACCGCATTTGCCTCACTTGCGGTGGAACGTGAAGGCGCAGCCAATATGCCAAGTGAACATCAGGTCGCTGCTAGAATGATTCAGCAGCATATTCCCATGAATGTTATTTAACTAATTAAACAGGTTTTTAATATGAAAAAGATTGATGGCATTGTGCCAGTCATGCTGACACCTTTCACTGAAAATAATGAAATTGACTATGAAGGTTTAGGTCATTTAATTGATTGGTATATTGAAAACGGTGCGGATGCATTATTTGCGGTTTGCCAATCGAGCGAAATGTTATTTTTATCATTAGAGGAACGAGTCAAATTATCGCAATTCGTTGTTGAATATACAAATAACAGAATTCCTGTTATTTCTTCTGGTCATATTTCAGATGACATGGAAAAACAGATCGAAGAATTAAATGCCGTTGCAAAAACAGGTATTGATGCTTTAGTGCTGGTAACGAATCATTTGGATCCGGAAAATAAAGGCACAGAATATTTTAAACAGAGCGTTGATACCATCATTGCCAGCTTACCTGCTGATTTACCTTTAGGTATTTATGAATGCCCGGTGCCATTCCGTCGTCTGTTAACCGATGATGAACTCATGTATTGCGCGAACACTGGTCGCTTTATTGTCCTGAAAGACGTGAGCTGCGATCTGGAAACGGTCACTCGTCGTGTTCAGCTCGTGAAAGATACCCCACTGGCAATTATCAATGCGAACGCAGCGATCGCATTTGACGCCATGAAAGCGGGTTCAAAAGGCTTCAGTGGTGTGTTTACGAATTTCCATCCAGATCTGTATCACTGGCTCTATCACAGCCATCAAACACAACCAGAATATGCACAACAACTCGCTTGGTTCCTCTCGATGAGTGCCATGGGCGAAGCATTCGGGTACCCGAAAAATGCCAAAGTATTCCATCAGCAATTAGGTACTTTCCAAAGTCCGCATTGCCGGGTGACACAAGATGATGTGTTAACCAAATACTGGGCGCTGGGCACCCTTTTAGATCAGATTAAAGCAGCATCTGATTGGCACAGAGCGCAAATCGCGCACTTCACCGGTGAATAACCGTAAACGAAGCACATAACTAAAACAGCAAAGGAGTCATTCATGAAACGTACTTTAATCAGCAGTTTAGTTTCCGTTTCAGTGTTAGTTTCAAGCAGCGCTTTCGCAGCCTGGCCAGAAAAACCAATCAAAATTATTGTGCCTTGGGGCGCAGGTGGCAATACGGATACTGTCGCCCGATTGGTCGCTGAGGGGCTACAAGAGAAGTATGGCGTCAACGTCAACGTCATCAACCAGACTGGTGGTGCAGGTGTGGTTGGTCACGATGCCATGAGTCGAGCTGAACCGGATGGTTATACCTTAGGGGTAGCCACTGTCGAAATTGCGATGATGCGTCATCAGGGAATGACTGAGCTCAGTTATGAAAATTATACGCCAATCACGCGTCTGGCCGTGAATTTAGGTGGTATTCAAGTTGCTGAACAGTCTCCGTTCAAGACCATCAGCGACTTGACCACCTACATCAAAGAGAATCCGGGCAAACTGAAAGCCTCCGGGAGTGGTTTGAATTCCGGTTGGCATTTAAACCTGATCGGGATGCTCGATAGCATGGGTTTGCCTGCGAATGCCGTGACCTACGTACCATCTGAAGGTTCAAGTGCTGCGCTGATGGAGCTGGTTGCTGGCGGGATTGATTTCACGACCTCTTCCCCTGGTGAGGCGAAGAGTATGGTGGAAGCTGGCATGGTGCGTCATCTGGCAACCATGGCAGAGAAAAAAGAAGGGCTTTATAAAGATTTGCCGGTCTTTAAAGAGTCCACCCCGTACAACTACAGTTTCTCGACCTGGAATACGTTGGTTGCACCAAAAGGGTTACCAAAAGACATTCAGGACAAGCTGATCGCCACCATGAAAACTGTCTTTGAGGAAGGTAAGTTGCAAGCGTTTGCCACCAAACAAGGGTTTGAAATTTACCCACTCTATGGTGATGACATGTATCAGTTCATGAAATCAGAAGATGCCAAATATAAGAACCTGATTGAGAAACTGAAAAAATAATCATCTACGAAGGGGCTGAGCCCAGCCCCTTAATTTTCAGCGAACACGTAGGTGTATACATTATGAAAAACTTGCCCATCTCACAGATTCTGATTGGTATTTTTGCAGTTTTTGTCAGCTATTACAGCATTACCCAGTATGGGGGAACCCGTACATATGGCGCTGGTTTCATGCCATCAATTTTAGGTGCAATTCTGGGTGTCTTATGCCTGATGGATGCTTTGGTAAATCTGAAAAATAGCTGCAAGAAAGAGAAATTAACCCAGCCAGAGATTAAAGCACTGATCTTATTAAGCGTGGCGATTTTGTTATTTGTTGTATTGGTTCCCTATGCCGGGTTTGTTATCTGCGCCAGCGCGCTGATGTTCGGCTTATTACTATTGAAGAAAAAAGAGAAAAAGTGGCTGTCACTGGTTTTTTCTGTGGGTGCCGCAATTTTAATTAATTACATTTTCTCCAATGTACTGATGGTTGATTTACCCGTTGGTTTTTGGTCATAGGAGCAACAAATGGACATTCTGATCAAAGCCTTGGGTTATATAGATATCAATGCCTTTATCGCCATCATTCTTGCCGGTCTGTTTGGTTTATTCGTGGGTGCGATTCCCGGCCTGACGGCAACCATGGCTGTCGCCTTATTAGTCCCATTCACTTTTTTCATGGATCCGATTCCTGCATTGGCGATGATGATTTCGATTGGTGCATCGTCAATTTATGCCGGTGATATCCCAGGCGCCCTTTTGCGAATACCCGGTACGCCAGCCTCAGCCGCGTATGTTGAAGACGCTCATGCCATGGTGAAACAAGGCAAGCTCAATAAAGTATTGGGTCTTAGCCTGACCAGTTCAGTGATTGGTGGCATTATCGGCTCCATCATCCTGATGGTTGCAGCCCCGATGCTGGCGAAATTTGCCCTGAAGTTCAGCTCTTATGAATACACCTGGTTATCACTGCTCGGTTTGACCTGCGCAACACTGGTGGTAGGGAATCAACCTGTCAAAGGCATGATGGCTTTATGTCTGGGCCTCTTGTTGGCATGTATCGGTTACGATCAGATCACCGGTGTTGCTCGTTTTACCTTTGGTGAAGTGAGTTTGTTACAGGGGATTAATTTCATCCCGGCGATGATTGGTTTGTTCGCAATCTCCGGAGCGATTGAATATTACAGTGACCGAATGCAGAAACTCGAAATGAAGAAGGATGTGGCTAAAGTTACGGATATCAACATTTTCAAAGGGGTACCATCGCTGATCTGGAAAAACAAATTCAGCATGTTGCGCAGTAGTATTCAAGGGACGTTAATCGGTGCTTTACCGGGCGCAGGTGCAGATATTGCGGCCTGGATTTCCTATGCGCTGTCGAAAAAATTATCGAAAACGCCGGAAAAATACGGTCATGGCTCAGAAGAAGCGATCTTAGATTCATCTTCAAGTAACAACGCGAGTCTGGCGGGTAGCTGGATCCCATCGCTGGTATTTGGTATTCCAGGTGATTCCGCGTCAGCGATCATTATCGGGGTGCTGTTTATGAAAGACATGAACCCTGGCCCGACACTGTTTATCTTCCAACCCGATAAACTATATGCAGTGTTCATCATCTTCTTCATCGCGAACCTGATGCTGATCCCAATGGCAACACTGGTCGTGAACCTTATCAAACGGATTGTGTTTGTAGATAAAGCCGTTCTGTACCCAGTCATTATCACGTTCAGTATCGTTGGTTCATATGCAATCAATAACTCGCTGTCATCAATTGTTGTAATGCTTGGCATGGGTGTTTTAGGTTACTTACTGCAACGCGCTGAATATCCGTTATCTCCAATCATTCTGGGGATGATTCTCGGCCCGATGCTGGAAAAAAATCTGTTGCTGTCACTCGTCAAATCGAACGGGAATCTGGTCAACTTTGTCGATCGCCCAGTGTCCGGCTTCTTAGCCGCCTGTTTTGCGATTGTTGTTTGCTGGCAGATCTCAAATATCATCAAAGTCGTTCGACGACCAAAATCGTCCTGTCAAATGCTCGTGTAATCCCCTTCCCTTTCAAGCCCGCATCATGCGGGCTTATTTTTATGTAAGACTTCACGCCAAAGAAAGAATCGTTATACTTTTGGCTATCCCAATTGTTTGTTCTGTCGTAATTTGGATTTTATCTTCGCACCGCTTTGGTCATCCGTCACGAATACAATCATCGGCCTGTTTGATTTCAACGGCCGGTTAGGTTTGCCATTTTTAACCATCTCCCTGCTCATCGCTTACATCTTATTTCGCGTTCAATACAAGCGCGGCGATCATCCGCATCAGGGGTTCGCGCGCTTTTTGGGTGGACGGCAGGTTTGGTGGCATCGTTCAGCCCGTCTTGATTATCTGTTTTATTTTCTAAGACCACTTTTGCATGCGATATTCATTGCGCCCGCACTTCTGTGGCTATCCCCCGTCCTATTGACGACCGACAATGTCATACAAGTATTAAGTGCCTGGTTTTCTGAAAATAACGCACAAAATACGAGCACAACCGTGATGTTCTTGTATGGCTTCGGCGCGTTTCTGGTCAACGATTTTACGCATTATTGGGTGCACCGGGCCTTTCATTCCCGCTGGTTATGGGAATTCCACAAAGTGCATCACAGTGCGGTCGTGATGGTGCCGGTAACGGCCAGCCGTATCCATTTTTTTGAGCGATTATGTGAAGTGATCATCAAGGGTTTCATGTTTGCCCTTTATAACGGGATCATTTTTTGGTTCTGCGGCGGCAAAGTAAACAATGTCACATTACTGGGGATCGGATATTTATCTTTTATCTTCAATAGCCTGGCATCGAATTTACGGCATTCTCATGTCTGGTTTTCATTCGGCCCGCGTCTTGAACATGTATTGAATAGTCCAGCACAACATCAAATTCATCACAGTCGGGATCCGCGTCATTACAGCCGAAATTTCGGCGTCAATTTGTCCTTGTGGGATTGGATGTTTGGCACCCTGTATATCACGACCACGAAACCTGAACCGCTGGAATTTGGCGTGATGCCGAAAGATAACGAACGCTATCAACAACTGCATAATTTGCTGTTCCGCCCGTTCTGGGTAACCGCCGCAAAGCTCTGGCATCAGCTGACGCACCCACGAATTAATCAGAAACGTTAGTATTCTAATCGCAGAAAAGGTTGGCTTGCCGCTGGTAGCGAGCATCAGTACCTGTTCTTCAGACTTCAAAAATATTTTCTTTTTTTCAAAAAAAGCTGCAACAGATAAGGTCATCAACGCAGTGCAAATGCTTTGTACGCTCAAGGTTATGCCCTAGAAGCTGTCACTTCATCGTGCCGAACCCATCAACTCAACAATAGCAGACAACGAACTAACCAATTGAATTAAATATATTTTATTTACATTTAATAAAACAGGATTTTGCAAAATTCCTCATTGAATGATTCACCCTGCAAATCCATCGATTTTACCGATTTGATTTAGTTATTTTGCATATATCGAAAGTGGAAATACATTCAAGAAATAAGCAAATAAATTTCGAAAGATCCTCCCGTAAGATACATCCATTCCCTAACGTGCTTTCTTGCATTGCCCCACAGGGCAACCGTAAAAAGGATAAAAGAATGTTCGACGTATCTTATATCGCAGCAGGTGCACTGACTGGTTTTGTCGTAGGACTGACCGGTGTCGGTGGCGGCGCCATGATGACGCCGATCTTGTTATTATTTTTTAACGTATCGCCAGTCACCGCTGTGGCGACAGACCTTTGGTTTGCCTCGATCACCAAAATGGTTGCAGCGCAGACGCATCGTAAAGCAGGCAAAATCGATTGGCAGATCGTGAAACATTTATGGAGCGGCAGCTTACCGGTTGCCATGCTGACAGTCTTGCTGATCCACTTCGGGATGAAGTTCCAGAAACTGGACTGGCTGACTGAAGTAATTGGTTCACTGATCATGTTGACGGCTGTCGGCCTGATTTTGTCGCCGCTGCTGTTAAAACGTTTACGCCCACAAACCAACAATATGCATGCACAACCTGAAGCTATTAAGCCGAAAACAACGGTTCTGGCAGGTGCAGCTTTAGGTCTGTGTGTCGCGTTAACTTCTGTGGGTGCCGGTGCACTGGGTAGCGTGTTGCTGATGTATTTATACCCACGCCGGATGCAGCCACATTCTCTGGTTGCGTCAGATATCGTGCATGCCATTCCGCTGGCGCTGGTCGCAGGCTTAGGATATGCCTTCAGTGGTCAGGTCGATACGCACATGCTGGCAAGCCTGTTGGTGGGTTCATTACCGTCGGTCGTACTGGGAAGTCTGCTGGCAACCCGTTTATCCAGCCGCTTGCTGCAAACGTCTCTGGCAGTGGTGCTGTTGATGGTAGGCGTGAAAACGTTCGTCTAACTTCTCTGGCGCGGGTTCTTCCCGCGCTTTTTGTTTTCTTCCAGCCGATTTTCTGCTGAATTTTCCCCTTCTCTTCCCTACTTCAATGGTATTCTATGCCGCAGCGGGTTTAGCCGTATCAACCCTTTTTCATAACGGTTATCAGATAGGAACATGAATCAATGTTTATCATTGCAGGCCCTTGCGTCATTGAAAGTGAAGAATTAGTCATGGAAGTTGCCGGTCAGATGAAAGCGCTGACCGATGAATTAGGGATTGAATAC